>CAZYJB010000789.1:0-2827 GCA_964647675.1 uncultured Verrucomicrobiota bacterium
GCAACGGCGAGACCGATTTTTACAAGTTCCACGTCACCGACGAGATGCTCGGCACGGATCGCGCCCTGCGCCTGATCCTCGACATCGACAACGGATTCGATTTTGGCGACTCGGTATTCTGGGTGCCGCTGATCCGCTTCTACGATGGCGACGGGAACGTCATGGATCCGGGCACGCCCTTCTCGAGTCCGGGACAGGGCGGCGGCGGCAGCTCCACCTTCCTGGACGATTACTCCGAGTTCACCCTCACCGAGGCCGGTGACTACTACGTCGAAATCGACAATTGGTGGACCTTCGGCGGGCTGCCGTCGGGCGCCACCTACCGCCTGCATGTCTCGGTCGAAGACCACGCCACGGCGGAGTTCGTCTTCGCGCCGGAGCCGATCACGGAGAACGAGAGTGGCAACAACTCCGGCACCGGCCAGAACATCGATTCCCGCAACAACTGGTTCACGTTCTACGATCCCAGCATCGGCAACCTCCAGTACGGCGGCTCCATCGACTTCCTCACGCCCTATGCGCGTATCCAGGGAGGCGGCGACGGTTCCTTCGACCTCTACTCATTCACCATCACGCCGGAGATGTTGAATCCGGCCGCCCTTTCCGCGATCAGCGGCACCGCGGCCACGGGTCCCTTCTTCACCAAGGCCACCCTGGTACTGAATGGTGACGTCAAGGTGGGCGACGTGTGGACGCTCACCCTGCGCGAGCGCTCCTACACGTTCTCCGTCGGCACCCAGGCGAACGCCTCGCTGAACGGGGTGGCCGAGGGATTGCGGGAACTGCTGCCCGCCCGGTACACCGCAACGGTGAGCGGCAACGCCCTGATCGTGTCCGATCCGCAGGGCTTCAACATCGGTGGCCTGAAGCAGGTCGCCGCCTCCGCCGGGACGGTGGTGCGCTCGACCGTGGTCAGCCAGACGGATGGCAGTCCCTTTGCGGTCCAGCGCGCCGATGTTTCGCTCGGCGGTTCCGTCGCGGAGGGTGACCGGTGGACCGTCACCCTCTCAGTACTGAATCCCTCCACCATCACCTACACCGCGGTTGTCACCGCCGTGGACGCGGATGCGGACGACCAATTGCCGGACGTCGCCTCGAAGCTCACGACGAATCTGCGGGCGGCGGGCTTCACGGTGACGCTTGCGACCGGCGACACGGTGCTCGGCGTCAGCGCCGCGAACCCGTTCCGGGTGGAGGTTTCCATCGCCGGCAATGCGCCGCGGGGCACGGTCAGCCTCGACGTCGTGCCTCAGGCACAGAATCCCGCCCCGATCACCCAGTGGTCGGCGGTGGATTTCAGGCCGCAGGGTGCCATCCGACCGGGCGAGCGCTGGGTCCTCACGCTGAACTCGGCCGAGTACGACTATCTCACCGAGCTCAACGATGGCGCGCTGCAGGTCATCAATGGGCTCACCTCCGACATCGGTTCCAGTTTCACCACCCAGACCGTCGACGGCGCCCTGCGCATCTCTAAGGTCGGCACCGCCATCACCGCCAGCTATCGCGTCGAGCCGGCTGGCGGACTCACCACGACGGTCACGCCCAATGCCACCACGCGCGTGATCACGCTCTCGGGCACCCCGCGCGCCTCGGAGCGGTGGACGGTCACCCTCCCGGGCGGCGTCTCGTATTCTCACGACGTGCTCGACGGGCAGGATCTCGCGACAGTGGCCGGCGAACTGGCGGCCGGACTCAACGCCCTGGCCGATTACACTGCGGCGGTGCAGGGCTCCCAGATTGTGGTGACCAAGCTCACCTCCGGGGCGTTCTCGCCGTCGCTTACCGTGGCGGCGTCCGGCCGCGCCGAAGTCGATCTGGCGGCAACTCTCGTGGGTGCCGTGCGCGTGGTCTTCTCGGGGAATTCAGACCTCGGTGAGATCTGGAAGGTGTCGATCAACGGTGGAACACCGGTGGAAGAGGCCGTGGGCCTGTCCGGAGGTTCCGCGGAGCCGTTGTCCTCAGTGGTCGCCCGCCTCACCGCGCAAGTGAACGCCCTCACCGGATACGCTGCTGCACACGAAGGCCTCGAGATGATGGTCTGGCGCATCGGCAGCACCACCCTTGCTGTCACGGGTACCGCGCCCGATGCCTCGAGCTCGATCACCTCCGAAAGCAGCGGATTCACCAGCCACTCGGTCACGTTGTCCGGCGTTCCGTTCTCGGGCGAAATCTGGTCAGTGAGGGCCGACGGCGCACCCCCCCACAACCTGCCGATCGATGGCGAGTCGCTTGGCGATGTCGCTGAGTACTTCGCCGAGAATCTGTATGCACGCACGAACCTCGTGGCCGCGCGCGAGGGACCGGTGGTGGTCACCGCGAAGCTGGGCAATGCCGCGTACACGGTCTCGGGGACTGTCCAGGCGCAGGGCGCGGGCCTGGCGGCGGCATTGGATGGCGCTTCGACTGAGAGTCTTTCGTTCCGGCTGATCGGACCCGTCAATGCCGGCGACACCTGGGTGCTCCGGGTGGTTGGTGGTTCCGGACTTTCCGATCTGGTTCTCAGCTACACCCTTTCGCCCGCGGACCTTGGAAACTCGCTTCCCGATCTTGCGGACATGGCGGCCGGGCTGGCCAACCAGTGGAATGCCGCCTCGGGCGGATACGTCCTGTTTACGGCGTCGAGCGAGGGCGACCGCGTCGAGGTCGTGCGCCTCGAGGATAAGAGCTTCAGCGTTTCGCTGTCCGTGACGCCGGCCTCGAACCAGGCTACCGCGATCGTCTCGGGCACCGTGCGTTCCTCGTGGGTCAATGATCTGTATCTGGATCCGCGGGGACCGTCCGATGCCTACGAAGCGAACGACGTCTGGGGCGTAACGGTGTTGGGCGT
>CAZYJB010000790.1:0-1246 GCA_964647675.1 uncultured Verrucomicrobiota bacterium
GGTGAGCGGCGATCCCGCCGGGCCAAGCCGCGGCGCCCATGGACCCTACTTCCAGTCGCAGCGCAACGACGTCTACCGCCGCCGCGTCCAGGAGCTGAAGGACCGCCGCCTCGCCTACGACCACGAGGGCGCCGTCCGGTTCCGCATGCCGCGCGCGCCCATCGTCATCCCCGACCGGATCATCGGCGACATCACGCGCGCGCTGACTGATCGCGAGGAGCAGGATCCCGACTTCGTCATCGTGCGCAGCGATGGCCAGCCGGTGTTCCATTTCGTCAACGTGATCGACGACCTCGAGATGGGCATCACCCATGTCATCCGCGGCGAGGACCACGTCAGCAACACCGCCAAGCACATTGCGCTTTTCCAGGCCTTCGACGCGCCGGCACCGCAGTACGCGCACATCCCGCTCATCCTCAATCCCGACGGTTCCAAGATGAGCAAGCGCGACCAGGGTGCGAGCATCCAGACCTACATCGACGACGGGTTTTTGCCGGACGCGGTCACCAACTATCTTTGTCTGCTCGGCTGGACGCCGAAGGAGGGTGGCGAGTGGTTCACGAAGGAGGAGGCGGCGCGCCAGTTCCGCCTCGAGGACGTGCACCGCAGCAACGCGCGCTTCGACATGAAGAAGCTCGAGCACTTCCACTTCGAGCACACGCGACGCCTCACGCCGTCGGGCTTCACGGAGCTGGCGGCCGATTACCTCGCGCGATCGCAGCCGCAGCTCCCCGTCGCGTCGTTCGCGGCCGCCTACCGCGACGCCGCGCTCGCGAGCGTCCAGGAGAAGGGAAAGCTGCTGAGCGAACTTCCCGCCTGGGTCGATTTCTATTTCCTGCCCGACGACGCGCTGGTCTTCGATCCCGAGGCCCGCGCCAAGGCGCTGGTGCCGGCGGCGAAGCCCGTCCTGACCGCCCTGCGCGAGCGCTTCGCGGCGTTGCCCCCGGACGGATTCACGGCGGCGGCCCTCGAGGCGGCGCTCAAGCAACTCGCCACCGACCTGAAGCTCAAAGCAGGTCCGCTCGTGCAGCCCTGCCGCGTGGCGTGCACCGGCCGCGGCGTCGGCCCCAGCCTCTATCACCTGATGGAGATCCTCGGCCGCGAGCGCGTCCTGCGCCGCCTCGACCTTGCGGCGCAGTCCCTCTGAGCCGGCGCGGCACCGACCGTCATGTTCGACGTCGCGGTCATCGGCTCCGGCTTCGCCGGTTCCCTGATGTCCATGATCCTGCGGCGGCTGGGACGTTCG
>CAZYJB010000790.1:1256-2826 GCA_964647675.1 uncultured Verrucomicrobiota bacterium
CGCGCTTCGCCATCGGCGAATCCTCCACCCCGCTCGCCGACCTGCTCTGGCTCGAGCTCAGTCGCCGCTACGATCTGCCCTCCCTCGCGCCGTTCGCCAAGTGGGGCACCTGGCGGCGTGACTACCCGGGAGTCGCGTGCGGGCTCAAACGCGGCTTCAGCTTTCTCCATCACCGCGCCGGCCACGCCTTCGCCGCGCGCGCCGATCGCACCGACCAACTCCTCGTGGCCGCCAGCCCGCGCGACGAGATCGCGGACACCCACTGGTACCGGCCCGACTTCGATGCCCACCTGGTCGGCGAGGCGCAGCGTCTGGGTGTTGACTACCGCGACGAATGCGAAGTGAGACACCTCGCGCGCACCGCTCACGGATTCCGGCTCGAGCTTCAGCGACGCGGTGCCGCGGAGTCGGTCGAGGCTGCGTTCCTCATCGACGCGGGCAGCCGGGCCGGCGCGCTCGCGCACTGGCTCGATCTCCAGGTCCGTCCGCTGGCGCGCCTGCCCGCCACGCAGGCGCTATTCACCCATTTCCGCGGCGTTCATCGCCTCGATGATCTTCCGCTGCGGGACGCCTGGAACGGCGCCCCGTTCCCGATCGACGACGCGGCCTTGCATCACGTCTTCGAGGACGGCTGGATCTGGGTGCTGCGCTTCGCCAACGGGATCACCAGCGCGGGGGTCGCCACCACCGGCGAAGGCGCCGCGCGCCTTCGCCTCCACGACGGCGCCGCCGCCTGGCAACGCCTGCTGACGGGCCTGCCGACCGTCGCGCAGCAATTCGCCGACGCCGCTCCCACGCGCGATTTCATCCACGCTCCGCAACTCGGATTCCGCGTGGCCCCGGTCGCCGGCCCCGGCTGGGCCCTGATGCCCTCCGCCGCGGCCTTCGTGGATCCCCTGCTGTCCTCGGGATTCACGCTCACCCTTCTAGGTATCGAACGGCTCGCCACCGCCTTTGCCGCCGCGGACCCAGGCGGTCCGGGCACGCGGGCACTCGACGACTATGCCCGGCAAACCATCGCCGACGTCGAGGCGATCGAGGCGTTTGTCGCGGCGCTTTATGCGCGTTTCCCCGACTTCACCACCTTCACCGACCTGGCCCGGCTTTACTTCGGCGTCGTCATCCACGGAGAAACGACGCGGCGTCTCGGACGCTCACCCGGACACGGCTACCTCCTGCGCGAGCATCCGGCGCTCGCGACGAGAATCCGCACCTGCCTCGACACCGCCGCGCGCGCGCGCGGGAAGGAAGCGGTCCGGCAGGAAGTCGATTCCCTCCTCGAGGAGATCGACCTCGGCGGCCTGCTCGAGGCGGCTCGACGCCCGTGGTACCCAGTCGTCGCCGACGATCTCCGGCGTCATCGAGACCGAGTCCCGGCGACGGGCGAGGAGATCGAAGCGATCCTGCGCACGGCGGGATTGAGTCCCTGAGGGACCTTCCGGCAGTGCCGACCTGCCGGCAGGGCCGGCGAGCCGTCCTGCTGGGTTCAGGGCCCTCAAGCCTCGGGTCGATTCTGCCGATAGGCGAACCCAGGCGCAGGGTGAACTCCGTCGACCACTCCAGCGCCATG
>CAZYJB010000791.1:0-2823 GCA_964647675.1 uncultured Verrucomicrobiota bacterium
GGTGCCCCAGCTCGTGGCGCCCTTCTTCCGGCTGGAGCTGGAAGCGGGAGACGCCACGCGCTTCTTCCGCCTCCAGCCCATCGCGCAACCGGAACCGGGAGTTGTTCCGGCCCCGGAGACGCTGGTGACCCCGCCGCTCCTCAACGTCCAGGAAAGCTTCGCGGACAGCATCGCGTTCCTCCACGCCGGCGGGAATGCGGTGCAGATCGGGGTTGGGCCGGGGACCATTCTCCCCGCTCGCGCCTCGGTCCTGCGGGGCCAAGTCAAGAAGCGGGACGGCTCCGCGCTGGCCGGCGCGCATGTCCGCGTCCTGAATCGCCCGGAGTTTGGATTCACCTACACGCGCGCGGACGGCCGGTACGATCTCGCGGTGAATGGCGGGCCCCTTTACACGCTGGATTTTCAGTTGCGCGGCTATTGCCCGGCGCAGCGGCAGGTGCAGGCGCCGCTGGAGGTCTTCCGAAACGTGGAGGACGTGGTCCTCATCGCGATGGATCCGGTGGCGACCTCGGTGACTTTCGGGACGAACGCTCCGATTCAGGTGGCCACGAGTTCCGTGAACACCGACCGGGCCGGGACCCGCACCGCCACGTTGGTTTTCGCCCCGGGCACGAGTGCGGCCCTCGTGCACCCAAATGGTTCCACACAGAACTTCGGGAAACTCACCATTCGCGCGACGGAGTTCACGGTGGGCCCGGGCGGCCCCCAGGCGATGCCTGGTCCGCTTCCGCCCTCCAGCGCCTACACCTATGCGGTGGAACTCAGCGCGGATGAAGCGGTGGCCGCGGGCGCGAGCACGATCCGCTTCGATCGGCTGGTGCACGTGTATGTGGATAATTTTCTGAACCTCCCCGCGGGCGCGATCATGCCCAGCGCTTACTACGACCGACAGATCGCGGCGTGGGTGCCCCAGGCGAATGGGCTGGTGATTCAAATCCTCGGTGCGAACGGAGGCGTGGCCAGGGTGGATGTGGACGGAGATTCCGTGGAGGAGAGCTCTGAAACATTGAATGCCCATGCCTTCTCGGCCGCCGAGTTACAGCACCTCGCCTCGACCTATGCAGCGGGCAAGACCCTGTGGCGCATGCCGGTGGAACATTTCACCGCCATGGATTTCAATTGCCCGGAGAACCCCGCCAGCCGTGCGAATCCCAATCAGCCGGGTGATCGTGGCCAGGGCAACGACGGCGACAACGCCGGCGGTGGCGGGGAGGTGAACCTGTACTCGCAGATCTTCCGGGAGACTATCCCCCTGACCGGTGTTCCCGCCGCGCTGCACTATTCCAGTGCGCGAGTGCCCGGGTACCGGGTGGAGGCCAACCTTCGTCTCCCGCTGATCGGGGACGTGATCCCCGACGATCTGCTCCAGGTGCGCGCGGACATGGAGATCGCCGGGCGGCTTCAGGAGTTCACCTACCCTCGTCGAATCGGACTCACCGGGGATTTTGCGTGGGACGGCTATGATGCCTACGGCCGCCTCGTGAACGAGACGCGCCGCGCCTTCTTCACCTTCTATTACTTTTATCCGCGTGTGTATGGAGGCCACGAGCGGGGCGACGTGATCTTGGGACTGCCGCAGTTCGGCCTCTACGGAGGGTTCACCAGCACCGTTGGCCACAGCGAAGTAGGTCAGGCGGCGGCGATCAAGTTCGAGAAGCGCCTGACCATTCCCGATCATCGCCGCGTGGGCGTGGGCGGATGGAGCCTCACCCCGCATCATCGTTACGATGCCGCCGGGAAGATCCTCTACCTGGGCGATGGCACCGTCCAACGCCCGGAGAGCCTAGCCAATGGCATCTCGGTGAACGAGCTGGACCCGCTCTTCAATGCCCGGAATGTCGCAGCCGCCTCGGACGGATCGCTGTTCATAGTCAGCCGCGGCCAGGGGGTGTATCGCATGGCCACGACCGGCGCGCTCGCCCCCATCACGGCCACGCTCGGTCCCGACGGTCATGACCTTCCTGGTACTGTCGTGGCCGGACAGGGGGATTTCGATGCTGCCGACGGCAAGCCCGCAGCGCAGGTGCGGTTCAGCCAGGTCACCTGGCAGGACATCACCGTCGGACCCGACGACTCCCTCTATCTGCGAAGTTTCTGGTCGATCGTGCGCATCACCCCCGACGGCATCGTTCGCGTGGTGCTCGGGAGGACCGGTTCGGATCGATTCCCACCGGATGGCAGTGCGGCGCGTGAATCCGGCGTCTCCGCCAGCGCCATCGGCAATGCGTTCGTGGCCGTCGGTCAGGATCACACGGTTTACTATAATGACGAGTGGACCTTCGGAGGGCGCGTGCACGATTACGTGCGCAAAATCCCTCCGCACGGCCGGATCGCCACCCTGATCGGCCCGGCCGGCCGCGCGGCGGGCCCTTTCGAGAGCCAGTACTTCACGGAGGGCCCCGCGATCGGCGTCAAGACAGCGCCCATCTCCGGGCTGGGGGTGGCTCCGGACGGCGCGGTCTATGTGGCAGGGGGCATCGGCATGGTGCGGATCAATCCAGGTGGCTTGGTGGAGTATGTGATGAATGGCGCGCCCTTCTCGGGCGACGACTCTCCGTCCCCAGGGCTGGGCACGGAAGGAGCTCCCGCCAATTCCGCCGCGCCCTATCGTCCCGGTGGCTCAGAGTACGTGAGTCATCTCACCATCGGCCCGGACGGACGGCCCTATTTCAGCTATTACCAAGGTCAGGGATTTGTCTGGAAGATCGATTCCGCGGGACTGTTCCAGCGCGTGGCAGGGAAATGGGGCGGAGCTTTCGAAGCCGGGTCGAGTCCCTCCCTGGTGCAGATCGGTGACGTGCGTGATTTCACCATCGATCGGAG
>CAZYJB010000792.1:0-906 GCA_964647675.1 uncultured Verrucomicrobiota bacterium
TTCCATCAGGGTGGTCAGCAGCTTGAACTCGGTCGCGGTCAGGTCGACACGTTTGCCGCCCACCATCACGAGGTGCCGCGGAATGTCGACTTCGAGTTCGCCCACTTTGAATCGTTCGGCCTTCGCCTCGGAGGCCGTCTGGCGGCGGTCGAGGAGCTTGCGCACGCGCAGGACGAGTTCACGCGGGCTGAAGGGCTTCGTGACATAATCATCCGCGCCCAACTCGAGGCCGAGTACGCGGTCGATCTCGGCCGCCTTGGCGGTCAGCATGATGACCGGGATGCCCGCCGTCGCCGGATCGCGCCGCAGCATCTTGCAGACTTCGAGGCCGTCGACTTCGGGGAGCATGACGTCGAGCAGCACCAGGCTGGGCACGTGCAGCCGCGCCAGCTTGAGCGCCTCCGCACCATCCCCCGCCGCCACCACCTCGAACCCGGCCCCCTTCAAATTGAAGGAGATCAGCTCGACGGCATCCGGTTCATCATCCACGACCAATATTTTTGGCATGACGCGGAAGGTGGCTACCATCGCGCCCACTCTCGTTCAACGGACCCACTGTGACAAGCGGGTTACAACCCGGTGACTGGACCTCTGCCAACACGTGACATTGCACGCCGGGCGCCTTCCGACAGAATGGGCGGGACGATGAATTCCGTCCTCGCACGCAGCGACCTGCGCGACCTCGCCGAACCGATCCTCGCGGGCCGGCGCCTCACCGAGGCGGAGGCCCTGCGCCTCCTCCAGAGCCGGGACCTCCATGCGCTGGCGGCACTTGCCAACGCACGCCGCGAACAGCAGGTGGGCCGCCGCGCCAGCTACATCGTCAACCGCTACCTCAACTACTCCAATTACTGCATCCTGAGCTGCCAGTTCTGCGCGTTTGCCCGCAAGAAGCGCGACGCGGAC
>CAZYJB010000792.1:916-2820 GCA_964647675.1 uncultured Verrucomicrobiota bacterium
GCGGACGGCTTCGAGCTCTCGGCCGAGCAGATGGTCGCCAAGGCGCGCGAGGCACTCGCCCTCGGAGTCACCGAACTCCATATCGTCGGCGGACTCCACCCGTCCCTCCCATTCACGTACTACGTCGGGTTCCTGCGCGCGCTCAAGGCGCTCGACGCGCGGCTGCAGCTGAAGTGCTTCACGGCAATCGAGATTCTGCATCTCGCGTGGCTCGCGAAGAAGTCCGTGCCGGAGACCCTCGCCGAATTGAAGGCCGCCGGCCTCGATTCCCTCACCGGCGGCGGCGCGGAGATCTTCGCCCCGGGCGTGCGGCAGCAGATTGCGCGCGGCAAGGAATCGGCCGCCGAGTATCTCGACGTGCACCGCACCTGGCACAAGCTGGGCGGACGCAGCACCTGCACCATGCTCTACGGCCACGTCGAAACGCTGGCCGACCGCGTGGATCACCTCCGCCAGCTGCGCGAACTGCAGGATGAGACGGGCGGCTTCACCGGCTTCATCCCGCTGGCCTACCAACCGGACAACAACCGCATTCCGGTTGACCACCCGCCCACCGGCTTCGACTCGCTGCGCACGATCGCGGTGAGCCGGCTGTACCTCGACAACTTCCAGCACATCACCGCGTACTGGGTCGGGCTCGGCACGAAGCTGGCCCAGATCGCACTCAGCCACGGAGCGGACGACCTCCACGGGACGATCATCGAGGAGCACATCTTCCACATGGCGGGTGCCACGTCGCCGCAAGGCAGGACCGAGCAGGAACTGGTGCGCGCCATCCGCGAGGCGGGCCTTGTGCCCGTGCAGCGCGACACGTTCTACCGGCCGATCCGGACCTGGGACGAGTTGCCAACCGGCCCTGGGACGCCGCGCGCGTCGGGGACTGCGCCCGCAACGGCCAGCGCGACGCTCAGCGTGTGAAGATCTGCGTGGAACGCGACCTCCGCCCCGCCAGGACGCGCGTCAGCGGCAATGCCGTGTCGCCCGCCAGTGCGGCTTCCACCACGGCCGCTTTCCCGTCCCCGGTGGCCAGGACCACCACCAGGTCCGCCTGCCAGAGCAGGCGGTAGGTCATGGTCAGGCGTTGCGGCGGCGGCTTCGGTCCGACAACCGCCGCGAAGGGCGTCGCGACCGCCAGGTCCGCCGCGAGATTCCCAGGGAACAACGAGGCCACGTGGCCGTCTTCGCCCACCCCGAGGATCACGCACGACGGCCCGGTCCCCTCCATGTCTTCCGCCGGAATCCAGACCCGCCACGCGCGCCAGGCGCGGTCCGCGCGCAGCGCGGCCTCTGCTGGATTCATTTCACCCTCGAGGCGATGCACCCGCGCGAAGGACACGTCGAGCGGCCCCAGGAGCGCCTCGCGCGCGACGTGAAAATTGCTCTCCGAATGTTCCGGGGCGACGCAACGCTCGTCCGCCCAGAAGTAATCGACATCGCGCAGGTCCACCCCGCGCCGGCGCGACTGGGCGACCAGCTCCGCGTAGAGCACGGGGGCAATGCGACCGCCCGAAAGCGCGAGGCTGAACGGAGCGGTTCCCGATCGCACCCGTGCGTCGAGCACGGCCCGGGCGGCTTCCCGCGCGGCCGCGGCGTCCGATCCGCAGGCGGCGCGCCATGCCCCGGCGGACGCCGCGGGTGCGCGGCGGACCCGTGCCATGACTCCCAGGGCAGGGATGCTCATGCCGGGACGGGGGATTGCGGGTTCCGCCAGGTATGCCCGTAGCGCGCGAGGAGTTCGTCCGCCGCCGTGGGTCCCCAGGTGCCGGCCTCGTAGAACGACGTGTCGTCGAGCGCGCGCCCCTTCCAGCCTTCGCGGATGGCGTCGACGAAGGTCCACGCCGCCTCCACCTCGTCGCGCCGGATGAAGAGCGTCGCGTCGCCCGCCATGGCCTCGAGCAGCAGGC
>CAZYJB010000793.1:0-2820 GCA_964647675.1 uncultured Verrucomicrobiota bacterium
ATCAGGGGGCTTCAGGGACGCCGAGCGCATCGGTGCTCCGGCCCGCGCGATGGCGGGCCTGGCGCAGGGTGCGAGGGTCGTGGGGCGCGGCGTCCGGACGACGGGTGTTGCCACGCGGCGTGGATTCGGTGCGCGTCAGCCAAGGCGGCAGGTCGCGATACCCCTGCGCGTGCCAGTCCGCTGCCAACGCTTCGTCCGCTGCTTCCAGCGCCAAGCCCTGCACGGTCGTGAGGAATTGGTGCAGGCATTTTGCGAGTCGATCGAGGGCGATGGCGTGGGTCTGTCGCGTCTCGGCGAACAGCCAGTCGCTGAATGCGAGAAGGGATTGGAAGGGTGATCGACCGCCGTCCCAGAGGAGCCGATGGGATTTCGGGAATCGGCCGCTATTGGCGACAAGGTCCCAATAGCGTGCAAACCGACGCAGGCGCTGGATCTCGGTGAAGGGGAGCACGCTGGTCTCGAGGATGTCGTAGGGCGGCATCGGGCTGTAGCGCATTCCCCACTCGGCATCGTGCCGGACGATGGGCGTGCCGCGCAGGCGTTTCAGGATGCCGACCTGGATCTCCTGGGGTCCGGCGGCGAGCAGGCGATCGAATCCCGCGCCGAAACTTTCGAGCGTTTCGCCAGGCAACCCCGCGATGAGATCTGCGTGCACATGAACCCCGGTCTCTTCGCGCAGGAAGCGCAGGTTCGCTTCGGTGCGACCGACGTCCTGCCGCCGCCGGATGCGGGCGCACACTTCGTCGTTGAAGGATTGGATGCCGATCTCGAACTGCAGGGCGCCGGCTGGGAATTGCCGAACGAGATCACGCAGGCCGTCCGGGAGCCGGTCCGGGATCATTTCGAAGTGCAGGAACATCCCGTCGCGCCAGCGTTCGAGGAAGAAGCGCAGGATGGCCTGTCCGGTCGCGAGGTTCAGGTTGAACGTGCGATCGACGAACTTGAACTGCCGCGCGCCTCGCTGGAGGAGGCGGTCCATCGCGGCGAGGAACGGCTCGATCGGGAAGGCGCGGACCGGCACGTCCAGCGACGAGAGGCAGAATTCGCAGGTGAACGGACAGCCGCGCGAGACTTCGACGTAAATCACGCGATGGGCGAGGTCGACGTCGGTGTATTCGTGATACGGCAGTTCCAGACGCGCGAGGTCGGGCAGCGGCGCATGGATGACGCGCGCGGGAGCGGGCCCATCGCGGTCGGTGTCGGGGCGACCGTCGAGAAGGCGCTCGCAGAGTTCGCGGAACGCGTAGTCGGCCTCGCCGGTGATGGTATGGTCGGCCAGCGCGACCAGTTCCTGGCGGTCGCACTCGTGGCTGACCTCAGGTCCGCCGAGGACGACGCGGAGGTCCGGGCGCAGGCGCTTGAGCAGCGCGACGAGGTCGAGCGAGGGTCGCGCGTTCCAGATGTAGACGCCGAGTCCGACGATCCGCGGTTCCAGCGCGAGGATGGCTTCGGCCACTTCGAGGGGCGTCTGTTTGATCTCGACCTCGGCGAGGGCGGTGCGCGATCGCAGCGCGCCGAGGTTGGCCAGCAGGTAGCGCAGGCCGAAGGACGCGTGCGCGTACTTGGCATTAAGAGTGGCGAGGACGATGTCCGGCATGCTGACGCGAGCGCCCTGGGGCGGTGGCGGTTGAGGATGCGCCATCCAGCCTGGCAGGGTCGAGGTTCGGGTGGAAAGCGGGGCCCTGAATGCCCGATAAAACGTCCAAGATTTCATCAAAATGATGACCGAACGGCATTCACCGCGCCAATCCACGGGTTTCTGCATGTCTGGAAAGCCCGACGGCGGCGCGGGGCTTCTTGACACTCCGGGTCGGGTCGCCACGCTGCCCGCGCTTCGCTCCGGGAAGACCGGAACAAGCCAAGTGAACAGGAGGGTCGCTGGGATTGTGGTGTGTAGGAGTCGTGTCTCCAGCGGCCAACCACCCCCTGTTTGTCCAGGCACGATCCCCCCATTTGGGGTGCGCGCCGTCTCGCTGCCAAAACCATGAGCATTCAATTCAAAGGCGTCCGCCGCCCATCGTGCGGTCGGCGCGCGAACCTGATCCGGTGGGTGGCCGGGTCCTCTGCAATCCTGTCTCCCGAGCCACCCTCGGGGGCGTCCTTCGACGGCGCGAGTCCGGCGCCGCAGTCGACCTGAGGGACGTCCGGGTCGACACGGTGGGGTTGGGAATCGTGGTGGATCGGGTCGGGAACTTCCTGCTGCCCGCGGTGTGATGCCGCGCGTGGGCGCGTCGTCCCAACGGGTTGGGCGGATCTCGCCTACCCGGGCTCAAGCCGTGGCGGCGTTCCGCCGATGGTGAGCACCGGAACACGAGTGTGTCCGCGACGGGGATTCCGCCTCCCAGCCAGGAGGTGGGGAGCCCCAAACCAGCGCGGACGACTCGGCGCGGTCCTGGGCGGGAGAACCAAACTCCTGCGCCGAGCCGCGCGCCACGACGATCCCCTTACTTCCTTCCGTCCCGCTTCCGCGGGTCCGTCGTGCCCAGCCTTCCTGCCTGTCGCCTGATCTCGATGGAACCCGCGCTGTCCTAGCGGACGGAGCGTCGGGGCACGACGTGCCGGTTCCTCGACAGGAACAGCAATCAGCCAAGTGAACAACATGAGTACCCAATTCTTTCGTCTTTATCGGATGTCTTGTGCGGCGGCCACGCTGGCCGGCGCGGTGGTGTCGGCGACGGCCGCAGTTGGACCACTGCCCGTGAGTGCGGTGGTGGCGAGTGCGGATGATGGGAACGTGGCGGCCAACGCCGTGGACGGATCGCTGTCGACGCGCTGGTCGGCCAGGGCTTCGTCAATGGTCCGCTGCTTCTCAACCAGGGC
>CAZYJB010000794.1:0-2818 GCA_964647675.1 uncultured Verrucomicrobiota bacterium
GGGTTCCACGAGACCCTTCCTGACGCGCTCCGCGACCGGTTCCCTCACTGGGCGCGCCCCAGAATCTGTCTCGCCAGCGCCGTAAACGCTTCGTCCACACCCTCACCTGTCTTCGCACTGGTCTTCATCACGACCCAACCATCGGAGGACAACGCCCGGAGGTCTCCCCGCCGCAGTTCCCATTGTTCCTCCAGGTCGCACTTGTTTGCCAATACGACGAAAGGCAGAGGGCCAACGGCTTCCCGGACCCTGCGTTCCAACAGTCTCGCCACGTTCAACGTCCCGTCCCGAGTTCCATCCACCACCAGAAAATAGCCGTTTGCCCCCTGCAAATAAGAGAGATTCACCTTCGCGAACTCGTCTTCCCCGGCCATGTCCCAGACCACGACCCGCATTTCCAATCCGTCCACGGTGAGTACCTTGCGGTCGATCTTGACGCCAAGCGTCGTGAGGTATTCCTCCGAGAAAATGCCCTGGGTGAACCGCGCAACGAGGCTGGTTTTGCCCACGGCGTAGGCGCCGATTACACAGATCTTGAATCGAAGCATGGCATCCTACTCCCACCCAAATCTGACCTTGGGCCCCGGCTCAAGGCCGTGTCTCCACGGAAAAGGTCACCCGCCGGTTCTCGGGCGCGGCGGAATTCCCCGCGCTCACAGGAATCCGTGATCCCTGACCCAAGACCTCGACCGCGTCCTTCGCAACGCCAAATTCGGTCAAACGGTCGCGGGCCCACTCGGCACGTTGCAGGCTCAGTCGGTCGTTCGCGGTATCAGCACCGGAACGGTCGGCATGTCCGGTCACTCTCAAGGCCAGTCGCTTCCCCTCCGTCCGTGCCCTCGCCGCGGCCTGGTTGAACTCCGCGGCGACGCGACGCAGCACTTCGTCCTGCCCTTCCGCCGTGGCCTTGGCGACGCCAAAGTTCAGCGTCCGCACCGTGATCGCCTGGGCCATCTCCTGCCAGGTCGGCTCCCGCGACAGAACCAAGCCGCCCGCCTCGATTCGCTCCACCCCAGCCACCCGGCTCCACGCCACGCGCGCGTCCTGCCACCAGGCCGCGGGCGCCGCGCCGGCCACGGTGAGCGTGCCGTCGTACCAGGTGGCCACCACGCCCCCGGGCACCGGGAACCTCGCTTGAATCCGGCGCATCACCATCGGCGGCGTCAGCGACTGATAGGGCTCCCAACGGAACACCACCTGCTGGGTCGAAACTCCGGCTTCCGCCGCCAGGACCGCAGGATCCGCGGCCAGCAGGTCCCGCAGTCCGTCCACCTCCAACCGCCCGCCGGCGCGCACGGCGCGGGTCAGCACGATCCCCGGCTCGGCCCTCAACTTTGCCACCAGCGCCGCCTCGTTCCCCCGCGCACGCCAACCCGCCCCCCACCACACCAGAATCCCGATCAGCACCACACCCACCACAAGCATCGCCTTCCAGGAAACCACCGACGCTCGCGTCTCGTCCTTGCGCCGCTCCTCGAGACAGGCCTCGAGCGGGCCGCGCAGTCCTTCGAACGCGGAGACGTCGCCCCCCTTGAAGGCCGCCAATGCCCCCCCGTCGAGCGCATGCACCCTTTCCAACGCTCCCTGCAGCCGCTGCCGCATCTCAAAGGGTGCATGGCCGCGAATCGCCGCGGCCAGGATCGCGTGCGGGCCCGCCTCGACCCAGACGCTGAGCTCGCCCACCTGTACGCTCTGCAACTCGTCCTCCGGCGATGGCGAAAACGAATCCTGCACAAAATCCCGCACGGCCGAAAGCATGCCGGCGACGAGGTCTTCGTCGCCCGTCCCCACTCCCGGCACCCCCACATGCAACAGCAAAAGTCCGGAGGGCCGATGAATCAGGAACACCTGCTCCACGCGGTAGACGAGCGTGTGATACAAGACGACCTCGGCCATTGGGCGGCCGGTGCGCCAGGCATCCCACCGCCACCGCAAACCGCGCCAGGACAGGCTGTGCTCCATCGCGTCACTAAAGGTCTGCACCACGCGCCGGAACGCTTCGCTCACCGCGCGGCGGATGGCGGGCCCGATGATCGGGAAGATCGCATTGGTGAGCACGCTGGGGTCGCGTCGGATCGAGGCGCGCAGCGACTCCTCCACCGCCGGCGACATCGCCGCCGCCAGTCGCCCGTCCTCGCGCACGCAGCGGGAAACCGCCTGCGGCAGCACCGTACTCACGTCTTCCACGCGCAGGGTGGGATCGACAATGCGCCGCTCAAGGGCATCCAGCTTGACCTGTTCGCGACCGAGCAGGAGCTCCCGCAAGGCGTCCATCGCGCCCGCCGCCGTGTCCGTCCCTGCCGCCGGCGTCCCGGGCTCCTGAGTCGGTCGTGGCGGCTCGGACATGACGTCGCGTCAGCGTTCGCGTTCGCGTTCGCGTTCCTTCTTGCCGTCGGGCGCATCGCCGCGCAACTGGATCGCCATTTGGGCAAGGATCTCGGCGAGCTGTTGCTTCGGCGTGAGCGAACCGCGCAGCTCCTGCGACTCGCGGGCCAGGGAGGCGCTGAGATCCTTCGATCGTTGGCGGATCTCCTCGCCCAGGCGGTTGGCCTCGGCCAGCAGTTGCTCGCGCAAATCGCGATGCGCCTTCTCGTTGGACGCCTCCTGCTGCTGGGCCCGTTTCTCGATGCCCTTCACCTGCTCCTTCAACTCGGTGGACAGCGCCTTCACCGCACCGGAACGCTCCTCGCGCTCCGTCTGCACCGCCTCGGTCAGGGCCGCGAGTTCGCTTTTCACGAACGATTCGAGCGATGCCAACCGGCGCATCAGCTCCGCCCGCAGCTCGGCCGCCTCGGCCTGCAATCGCTCCTCGACTCGC
>CAZYJB010000795.1:0-2813 GCA_964647675.1 uncultured Verrucomicrobiota bacterium
AGTAGGTGTAGAGCTCCCAGTGGGTGGGCGACGCCTTGGATTCGCTGGCGGCGATGATGTTGAAGCTCTCCGCGCTCCCGAGGCGCACCCACGCTTCCGCGAGGAGCGGTTGGAGGCGCACCTCCGCGGTGCCCGCGGTGACCAGTTGCTTCACGCGCGCGTCGAGGGCCTGTCCGAACCGACCGCGCACGATGGTCGCGCCGGGAGGCGGAAGGAGGGACGGAATCACGGCCACGGCCACGGCCGGGGACGGGGATGGGGATGGGGATGGGGATGGTGAGGAGATCGGAGGCGTTGGAGGGGCGCTTGCCGGAGGCGCGGGCACGGTGCGGGGAGTCGCTGCCGCGGGGGCAGCGTTCGTGGGAATCCCGGCCAGGCGGACAGCGGGTGGTGATGGCCGGCCGGAAGCCGGATCGGAGAGGCGCGGGAGGAGCGCCTCCAGTCCGTCGAGTTCCCGGATGAGCTTCCCTTCCGCATCTTCATCGGTATGGCCGAGGATGCCCACGGGTCCGGACCATCCGCTGCGTTTCAGGGCTCGCAGCATGGTGAGTTCCTCGGTGCCCGTGCCGAGCGGCGTGATCTTGCGGCCGAGACGCTCGCCGTCGCGCACCATGCCGTTGAGATTCACGGCGAGGAGGTAGGGCCGCATGAGCCAGAGCAGCTCGGGGAAGCGGTCGATGTGCGCGTGGCCATGATGGAAATTGTAGACGATGCCGACATTGGTGTGGCCGGCGGCGTGCAGGCGCTTGATAAGGGCCACCTGATTGGGCGGCTCGCCGAACCAGCCGAGATGATTGTACAACCCCACCGTGGACCCGACTTCGCGCGCAGCGGCGCAGAGTTTGGCGAGGTTCGGCAGGGCCTGCGCCATTTTCTCGCCGAGCCGGCGTGGATCCGGCTCCGGCTCGGTGCCCATCGTGATCCAGAGTTGCGGACTGACGCGGTTGCGTTTGAGACACTCGAGGATGGTGAGCGCCTCGCTGTTGAGCGTGGCGGGGAACCACCAGGCGGTGAGCTCGATGTTGCGCTTTCGAAGCGCCGCGATCTCGGCGTCGAAGGTCGGGATGTGCTCCGCGCGCCAGTCGTAGGCGAAGCGGCGGACTCCCAGTCGTTCGAGCATGGCGGCGCGTTCCTCCGGGCCGCGCTTCTTCGAATCGAAAGGGACGATGCACCACGCCACGAGATTGCTGCGTGCGAACAGGTCGTCGTCGGCAGCCTGCGCCCGCGCCCGAGGCGTGAGGGGCAAACCCATCGCGCCGAGCGCCAGGAGCAGGAGCAGGATCAGGAAGGGGAGGGCGGACCGTCTGGACATGTCGATGGAGGAATGCTGCCTGCGTGGTGGGCTTCGGAAAGTCTCAAGTTCGCGGGAACCGTGGATTCACGGCGCACAATGCCGGCCGCGCAGGCCTCGTTGCGATTGGCGCACAGGCGCGTGAGCACGAACGTCTCGCAACGGGCGGGCAGTAGCGCCTTGAGCGAGTCGAGCAGGCGGTAATCGGCCGTGCCCTTGAACTTGATGGTGACGACGAAGGCCCCGCACCAGCGACGCTCGAGCCAGCGTTCGAGCAAGGCGATCGAACGGTCGGGCGTGGCGATGACATCACAGAGCAGCCAGTCCACGGGCTGCCGCGGCTCGAATCGGAAGGCGTCGCCCCGCGCGAACTCGAGCCGCGGGTGGCGCATCAGATCCTCGCGCAACGGGGAACGATCCACCGCCACCACCTGCGCGCCACGTTTCAGCGCCGTGTAGCTCCAGCTTCCCGGCGATGCACCCAAATCCACGCAGGTGCCGCCGGGTGGAATCGGCACGCCGAGGCGCGCCTCGGCTTCCACCAGCTTCGCGAAAGCGCGGGAGGGTGCCGCCTTGTCGACCGCCCCCGGTATGTCGCCTTCGGGCGAAGCGGCCATCACGTGCCGTTGCCCGAACGGGAAGGGCGCGCGCGCGAGGGACAGGAATCCGGTTTCCGGGGACGTGAGAACGAGTTGAACCAGCGAATGCGCCGGCGTGAACGGCGCGTCGGTGTCGTCGAGCGCGCGCAGCGTGCGGCGGTGCCGTTGACGCAGGTGCTCGCGGAGAGCTTTCTGGATCAGATCGCAGCGATGCCGACCGGCTTCTGCCTGGCCGCCGAAGTGCGGGTAGACGTGCAGGCGCCATGGCTGACCTTCAGGGAGTCCAGCGAGGCAACGTCCAGCCAGCAGCTCCGCCCACAGACGAATCGACGACGCGGCGGCCGGTTCGGCATGCGGCAGGATCTGGCGCGCGAAAACCACCGCGGGCCATCGCCCGGTTTCGGGCACCGAGCCGTGGATCCCGACGAGCGCGGAGGGATGCAGCGATGGGACGGCGCTGGGAAACGCGCGCCCGAGTTCGTCGCGCAGGACCTCCACGGAGTCTGACGTGCCGAGGAAGAAGTGAGTCGCCATGCACCGCGGCCGGGAGGCAGGTCAGGGACGCGGCAGCGCGAAGGCGTGGAGATGCGTCATGGTCGCCACGTAGAGACGGCCATTCGCGGCAACCGCCGTGGCGCTGATGGGCGCCCCAAGACTGGTCTCGAAGAGCACCGACTTCTCACGTGTCGCAGTCAGGACATGAAAGGCGCCCCTCCGGGTTCCCACGTAGACCTTGCCATCCGCCACCAGCGGTGAGGCCCAGGTCTCGCCGTTGATGGCGTGGGACCACAGCGGGGTTCCGCGCGCGGCGTCGAAACAGTGCAAGGTCTGACTGCAGTCGGTGACGAACACGAGCCCCTCGGCGACAGCGGCGGTGGAGAACGTGTGACGCTCGAGCGGTTGGCGCCACGCGAGCTTCGGCG
>CAZYJB010000796.1:0-2812 GCA_964647675.1 uncultured Verrucomicrobiota bacterium
AGGCACCGACACGTCCCGAAGACGTCACCACCAGGTCACGATTCACCCAAATCCAAGGGGAAGCAGACAGAGGGGAGCAATAATTGCCGCCTTTTGTCAACCGTTCTGGGGCGGAATGCGCAACCGACTCCTATCTCCGAACAGGCCCTAGGCCGATCGCCAGCTCCCGCCTCCCGGATCGTCGGGAGTCGGGTTCGCGGTGGGGGAAGCCCGGTTCGCGAGCCGGCGATGGGGCCAGGTGGCGATGGGGCCAGGTGGCGATGGGGGGACCGCAGAAGCGGGACGGGAAACCGTCAGCGCGGAGGTGGCGCGGCCTGGAACTGCATCGGCTGACGCTCCGCTCCGCCGGTCAGCCAGTCCTGCGCATCGAAGAACGTCACATAAAGCATGAACCCGATGATGACCGACGCGAACGCGTACTGCACATAGGCGAGGATCCGCCCCGGCAGCGGGCGACGTCGGATCCATTCGATGGCCGCCAGCACGATGTGTCCGCCGTCCAGGACCGGGACCGGCAACAGGTTCAGCAGGGCGAGGTTGACGTTGAGGATGACGCTGAACCAGATCGCCTGGCGCCATCCGTCGACGTTTTCGAACAGGATGTAGTACACGCGCACGATCTGCACCGGCCCGGACATGTGCTGCAGCTTGATGTCCGACTTCTTGGAGAGCAACGCGTCGAAGGTGTTGACGATGGCCAGCATCGACAGGCGGATCTGCTCCCAGGGGCCGGGGTGGATAATCTCAAACTTGCCAAACTCGTCATAGACGATGCCGGTGTCGCTGGCCCATTGGACGCCGATCCGCGGGACGGTGTCTCCGATCGGGACCGCTGGTTGCACAGGTTTCTCGAGCACCTGGCCGGCGCGTTCGACCGTGAAGGTGAGGCGTTTGCCGTCGCTCTTCTGCACCACGCTGCTGAACTCCTCGGCGACGCGCATGCGACGGCCGTCGACGGCCACGATGCGGTCACCGGTGCGCAATCCGGCAGTCTCGGCGGGCGACCCGGTCATGACGGCGCCGACCACGGCCCCGCGCGGTTCGAAGGGTACCTGCAGCGATTCCTGGCCTCGCTGGACGGTGAGCACGAGCTTGGTTTCGGGGTTTCGGCGGACGAACTCGGAGATCCCCAGCGCGCTGTAGAGCTTGGCGCCGTTGACGTGGGTGATGAGGTCGTTGGGCCGCAGGCCGGCCGCGGCGGCGGCGCTGCCGGATTCCACGGTGGCCACCATGGGCGTCTCGGCGGGCATCATCTGAAGCTGGCGCGTCGCGCGGCGCTGCCAGAACCGACGTTCGGGCACAACCGGGGTGGCCACGACGTCCCGGGTTTGCCCCTCGCGCTCGACCCGCAGGCGGAGTTGCTCGCCTTCGCTGCGCACGACGCGCCACGTGACACTATCGGCACTGATGCCGCCCCAGCGGCTCACCACGTGGTCGTCGATGGCGAGGATGCGGTCCCCGGGCCGGAGTCCGGCCTTTTCGGCCGGCGAATCGGGCAGGACGTATCCGATGGTGGTGGTCGCCTCCGCTTCACTCACCGGGCGGCCCAGCAGCCAGACCACGACGGCGAAGGTGACGGCGAGACCCAGGCTGAACAGCGGGCCGGCGGCCGCCACGATGATCTTGTCCAACGGCGTGACCGGCGGCAGTGCGGCGCGATCGACGTCCGAACGCCCCTCGAACGCCTCCATGGGTGCGAGTTGCGGGAGCGCGACAAAGCCACCCGCCGGGATCGAGCCCAGGCTGTACCAGATGCCGTTGATCTTTTTCTGCCAGAGCGGCTTGCCAAACCAGATGCCGAAGCGTTCCACCACCAGCCCGCGCCAGCGCGCGGCAAGGAAGTGGCCCAGCTCATGGACCACGATCATGAGGTTAAAGAACAGCAGGACCTCGAGGAGGATGATGACGATCTTCAGGATCTCCATAGCTTCGTGCACCCGTCGGGCGCCACGCATGGGCCGCCGTTCGAGGCCGACACTATAGGGCGCGGATGGCATTGCGCAAAGTCCGCGATGCCCTCTCCTCCTATCGGCATTTGCCCTCGGCCGGTGGAGGGCCGGAAGAAAAGCGGGGACCACGCCCGGCTTGCGACGCACCCGGTGATTCCCGAATCTCGGGGTCCGTGCACGAAGGAGCGTTCCACGATGCTGCGATCCTTCTGATCGCCCATGGCTCGAGCCTGAACCCAGGATCGGCGGCGCCGGCCTGTCTTCAGGCGGACGCGCTGCGCCGGCGCCGGCTCTTCGCCGAGGTGCGCGAGGCGTTCCATCAACAGGATCCCGCGCTGCCCGGCGCCTTGCGGCGCGTCTCGGCGCGCCGTGTCTTCCTGGTACCCTTGTTCATCAGCGACGGCTGGTTGACCGAGCAGGTGGTCCCGATTGAACTGGGACTGCGTGAGCCGGGAGCGGGGGCCTTCGAGCGCGTGCAACGTCGCGGAGACCAGATCCTCTACTATTGCCATCCGGTGGGATCGCACCCGGCGATGACCGAAGTGCTGCTGGCCCGCGCGCAGGGCGCGGTGCGCGCGCATCCCTTTCCCTCCCTGCCTGACCCGGCCCACACCATGCTGCTGATCGCCGGGCACGGGACGTCCTACAGCCGCGGTTCGCGGCAGTCGATCGAACGGCAGGTGCAGGTGCTGCGGGACCGCCGGCTGTATGGCTCCGTGCACGGGGTCTTCCTGGAGGAACCGCCGCGGGTCGACGAGGCCTGGACGTTGGGGGACGAGCGGAATGTGGTGCTGGTGCCGTTCTTCATCAGTGATGGACTGCACACTCAGGAGGATATCCCGATCCTGCTGGGCGAAACGGAA
>CAZYJB010000797.1:0-2811 GCA_964647675.1 uncultured Verrucomicrobiota bacterium
CGACGAACGCAGCCGCGGGCGTCAGGTCGCGCCAGTGGAGTGGACGTGAAACGGGCGCACCCCGTCCCCGCGATCTGTCACCGCACCAGATCGTCGAGCACCGCGAAGAAGGCGGCGAGATGATGCTGGGCATTCGCGCGTCCCTCCGCATCGAGGTCGGCCGACTCGAGGAGTTCCGCGAGGGCGTGGCGGTGGTTGAGGAAGCGGACCGCGGCTCCGCCGAAGATGTCGGGTTTGGTGAGGCTGCGGAGCTGCTCCAGTTTGAAGCGCACCTGGCGATCGAGATCAGGCAGGTCGGGGCGGTAGTCGTGCGGGGCCTCGAGGCGGACCTCACCGGTCACGAAAGAGGCGAGGTCGAAGTCACCGGGCATGGGGGTCATGAGCCCGTTCTCCAGCGCGATCACGTCGGTGTTCCACAGCTCCGTGCCGTCGATGGAGAGGGCGTAGTCCCAGTTGCCCAGGAGAATGTGCAGCATTTGCAACTCGAGGATCAACGTCGGTGGGAAATTCGCGTTGGTCAGCGCGTCGATCTCAGCGTCGTCGAGGGCGCGGCCTCCGAGACGTTCGCCGACGACCTCGGGGTCCTCGATGAGCAGCGCCTTGCGGCGGAGTTGCCAACCGACCGGGGAGTCCGGTCCCGCGGGGGTACTCGTGTCGCGGTAGTCGACCACAGCGCGGCGCACACGCGGCAGGGTGAATCCGAGGACTCCAGCCGTCTCGTAGGCGAGCGCCTCGCGGTAGCAGGCGGACTCCTCGCGCAGGCGCCCGATCGGGCCGCGGCCGCCATCGGCGCAGTGGGACCCGATCTTGATTTCACGCGCCTCAGCGAACGGGGTGTTGGTGCGGTCGGCGCGCGCGACCTTGATCTTGAGCTTGGGGAACGGGCACTCCTGCAGGCTCGAGTTGCCACGCACGCGAATCTGGGCAGGAACGGTAGTCGGGCCCACCGTCACGGTCCCGTTGAAGTAGGGCTTTTCGCGGACGGGCGGGAAGATGCCGTCGGGCATGCCGGCGTGGGCGAGTTCGAAGTGATGCTGAAGTGGTCCTGTGAGCATCCACGAAGTGATCTCCTGGGAATCGAAGACCCCGGTTCCGGAGGTGGCGCCGGCTTTGAAGAACTGGCGTTCCGACGATTCGAGCGACCATCGATGCGGACTGGTGGCGCCGGCCACGGGGGTCCAGGGGCCCGACGGCGACGCAGCGGAGAGGAGGGCGCCCGAATAGGTCAGGACCAGTTGTGCGCCGTCGCGCTGAACGGTGAGGACCGGGGCGTCCAGGGCCGCGGATGCGGCGCGCGCGCCGGAAGCGGAAAGGAGCAGGGCACTGACGAGGGCGAGCGGAGGTAAGGAACCCGGGAAAGGATGATTGGTCATGGCGTTGGACGGCACACGCGGCCTGGCCGCGTGAGTCACCGAGGCGACACGTTAGGCCAAACCGGCGTGCCGGCCATGCCGCCTTCGGGGAACATCCCGTCCTCTACCCTTCTCCGGTGACGGCGCATTTCCGGATGCGTTCCTCGAGGAAGCGCCGCTCCGGGGGCAGGCCGGCCAGTTGGAGGGCACGGCGGAAGGACGCGCCCGCGGCATCGGCATGACCGAGGCGCGATTCGAAATCACCCAGCACGGCATGGAAGAGGTAGTATCCGTCGAGCACGGTGCGCTGCGGAATTGCGAGCACGGCGGCGCGTCCGGCGGCCGCGCCATGAACCTCGCCGAGTGCGATGGCGCGGTTGAGGCCCACGATGGGGGAGGGCTGCAGTTCGACGAGGCGATCGTACAGGTCGAGGACCGTGCGCCAGTCGGTCTGGGCGTGACTGGAGGCGCTGGTGTGGCAGGCCGCGATGCCGGCCTCGAGGTGGTACGCCGTGATCGCGGATCCGGAAGCGGAGCGTGCGAGGTGTTGCATGCCTTCCGTGACGAGCGCGGTGTCCCAGCGCGAGCGATCCTGGTCGCGCAGGCGCAGCAGATTGCCGTCGGCATCGACGCGCGCGGGAAAGCGCGCCGCATTCAAGAGCATGAGCGCGAGGAGGGCGTGGGTCTCGGGGCGGTCACCCGCGGGATGGCAGGCGAGCAGGCGGGCGAGGCGAATGGCCTCGGTGCAGAGGTCGACGCGCAGGAGTTGTTCGCCCACGGACGCCTTGTAGCCTTCATTGAACAGGAGGTAGAGCGTGCGCAGGACACCGGCGCGGCGCGCGTCGAGGTCCTGGCCATCGGGCAGTTCGAACCGGATGCCGGCGTCGCGGATCCGCTGTCGGGCGCGGGTCAGGCGTTTGGCGATGGCCGCCTCGGAGGTGACGAAGGCGCGACTGATCTCGGTGATGCCCAAGCCGCACAGCGTTTTGAGGGCGAGGGCGGCCTGCGCATCGGCGGGGATCTGCGGGTGACAGCACACGAACATCAGTCGGAGGGTGTCGTCCGTCAGGCCACTCCCGCCGGCGGCCTCGTCGGGACCCCCGGGAGTCGGACGATCAAAAGCGAGCAGGATGGCGTCCTGCTTGTCGCGGAATGACTTCTCACGCCGCACCACGTCGAGCGCTTTGTTGCGGGCCGTGCGCATGATCCACGCGGACGGATTGTCGGGGATGCCGTGGAAGGGCCAGGTTTGCAGGGCGCGCACCAGTGATTCCTGGACGACGTCCTCGGCGAGTCCGAGGTGTTCGGGGCCGAAAACCCGCGCCAGGAGCGCGACGATGCGCCCGGCCTCGTGGCGGAACAGGTGTTCCACCAGCGAGGCGACCTCGGCGGGCGGCGGCGGCCGGTGCTCGGGCGTCACTTCCGGGCGGGCGGGGCGGCCGCCGAATGCGTCTCTCTT
>CAZYJB010000798.1:0-2800 GCA_964647675.1 uncultured Verrucomicrobiota bacterium
CATCAATGGGCATGCGCCCGCCGCGCCCTTCTCCCTCCCGACGCTCCGGAGCGCCCTCGGACCGCCGCTCCGGGCCCTGGCGCCCGTCCCCATCCAGGCCACCCGCCGATATCCGCTGGGGAGGCGGCTCCGTTCGCACCGCACAACCGGCGCGCGCGCGCCTCACGCCCGAGGCGCTGGCCATCAAGCTGCTGTCCCTCGCGCGCCCCGACGTCCCGCTCGATGCCACGCTCCGCGAAGCGCTCGCCTCGATCGGCCGCAGTCCGCGCGAGGTCGGCTCCGACGCCACGCGCCTGGTGTTCCGCGTCCAGCGCTGGAAAGGCTGGCTGCCCGCCCACGCCGCGTGGCCCGAACAGCTTCAACAAGCGTCCGAACTCGCGGCTCGCTTCACCTCCGACCCGGCCTCGTTCTCCGACGCCGACCTCCTGCGCGCCGTCCCCGGCTGGACGTCCGACCACGTGGACATGCATCCGGACTGGCTCCGCACGCTGCAACAGGAACCCGCGCTTTGGATTCGAACGCGGCCCGGGCGTGCTGCGGACCTCGGCGAACTGGCCGCCGACGCGGTTCCCTTTGGGCCCCTGGCGCCCGACGCCTGGCGCTACACCGGAACCCAGGATCTTTTCCGCACGGGCGCGTTCCACGAGGGCGCCTTCGAGATTCAGGATATTGCGTCGCAGTTTGTCAGCCTGCTGGCCGCGCCGAAAACGGGGGAGACCTGGTGGGACGCGTGTGCCGGCGAGGGAGGCAAAGCGTTGCATCTCGCCGCCCTGTTGGGGAACAAGGGCGTTGTGTGGGCCACGGACCGCGCCGCGTGGCGCTTGCAGCGCCTCAAATTGCGCGCGGCCCGCGCCGGGGCGTTCAACCTCCGTCGTGCAGTCTGGGAGGGCGGACCCAAGCGTCCCGAGGGGACCTTGTTCGACGGCGTCCTCGTCGACGCCCCGTGTTCCGGCATTGGCACCTGGCAGCGCAACCCGCATGCGCGCTGGACCACCACGCCCAAGGACATCGCGGAACTCGCACCCCGCCAGCTCGAACTGCTCACCGCCGCGGCGCGCGGACTCAAGCCGGGCGGCCGACTGGTCTATTCCGTGTGCACCTTGAGCCGCGCGGAAACCACGGAAGTCGCCGCAGCCTTCGAGAAAGCCAGCCCCGAGTTCGAGCCCCTGAACGCGCCCCTCCAGCCTTCGACCGCGGCCACGTCGGCGCCTGCGCACCACGTCTGGATCCAGCCTCAGCACTGCGGTGGCAGCGGCATGTTCGTCGCGCTCTGGCGGCGCACGCGGCGCCCGGCCTAGGCCTGAGCCTGGGCCGCGAGCCATCCCTGCAGCACTTCCACGAAACCACGTGCCGGCGCGGTGAGGTCCCGTTCCTTCCAGACCGCCACCACGTCGACCGTCCGCCGCGGAGCCAGGGCCACGAACTCGAGCTGACGCCCGGCGCCGAGCGCCGCCACGCTCTCCGGGATGATGCCCACGCCCGCGCCGGATTCCACGTAGCTCAACACCGTGCCGATGACGCTCGGCGTGTAGGCCCAGCGCGGACTGAACTTCGCGGACTGACACGCCGCGAGGATGGCTTCGTGAAGACCGACGCCTTCCCGCCGCGCGAGCACGATGAGCGGTTCGTCGCGCAGGTGCACCCAGCCGGGTCGCGCACGCCGGGACAGCGGATGGCCCGACGGCACGATCGCGCCCAGGGGTTCCTGCCGCAGGCGCAGGGTCCGCAGCCCCAAGGCTTGATGGGCCAGCACGGGCCGCGTAAGCCCGACATCGAGGCGGCCCCGCGCGGTCATTTCCCAGACCCGTTCGGGTGTGCGCTCCTCGAGCAGGATCGACACGCGCGGATTCCGACGCCGGTATTCGCGCAGCACCGCTCCGAGAAAGAGCTGGGTGGGTGGCCCGATGAAGCCCAGGCGCAATTCGCCTTCCTCGCCGGCATCGACGCGTTTCACCTGGCGCACCAGTTCCTCCAACCGACCGAAGAGAATCCCGATCCCTTCCAGCAGGGATTGGCCGGCCGGGGTGAGGGAGACCGACCGCCGGTTGCGCAGCAGCAGTTGCACCTGCCACTCATCCTCGAGCTCTTTCACCGCGCGACTCAGGGCCGGCTGCGCCACCCGGATCCGGCGCGCGGCCTTGGAGTAGCTGAGCTCCTCCGCCACGGCCTGGAAGTATCGGAGATGCCGCAGATCCATGCGGCGAGCCTGATCGCGGCCCGGCATCACCGCTAGGCCGAAACAGCTCTTCCACGTCGCGACCTTCCCGAGTCATCGTGCGCGCCATCGTGTTTCTGGATCGTTGACCGCATTCCCGCAACTTCATGTCCGCCCCCGAGCTTTCCATCGCGTTTTTCCTGCAGATGGCGGTTATCCTGGCCGCCTGTCGCGGCGTTGGCATCGCCGCGCGCCGCATCGGCCAGCCGCAGGTGGTCGGTGAGATGATCGCCGGGGTGCTGCTCGGACCTTCGCTCCTCGGGTTGTTCCTTCCTGGAGTCCAGGCCGCGCTGTTCCCGAAGGAATCCCTGAAGGTGCTCTATGTCGGCGCGCAGCTCGGCGTCGGGCTCTACATGTTTCTGGTCGGAACCGAATTCCGCGTCGACCACTTCGTCACACGCGCGCGGTCCGCCGCCGCGGTGTCCATTGCCGGCATGGCGGCACCCTTCCTGATGGCGGTGCTGCTCGCGCCCTGGCTCATGCGCGTGAACGGGTTGTTCGCCGAATCGATCACCCGCTTCGAAGCCACCCTGTTTCTTGGCGCCGCCATCGCGATCACCGCGTTCCCCATGCTGGCGCGCATCA
>CAZYJB010000799.1:0-2796 GCA_964647675.1 uncultured Verrucomicrobiota bacterium
GAGGATGGCTGCACCCACGGCGCTCACGGCTTCGGCCTTGGCGATGTCGCAGGCGTGCAGCAAGGGCTTGGGCGCGCCGGAGGGGAACAGGGCGGCGGTCTCGACCAAGGTTTCGAGGCGGCGTCCAATCAGGGCCAGTCGCCAGCCTTGGGCGGCGAGAGCGACAGCGGTGGCACGACCGACGCCGGAACCGGCTCCGGTGATAACGGCCGTGCGGGTGGACGAGGCGGGGCTGTTGGCGCTCATGGGATCAGGGCGATGCGAACGACGGGCTGACCTTGGCAAAGAAACGGCCGGCTGGCCATCCAGCCGGCCATTCGAGATTCGGGGCGATTCCGGCCAGGATCAGGGCGTGGCCGGCGCGTTGGTGGAGGTCGTGGAGGACTCCTTTGCGGCGGCTGCCTTCTCGCTGGATTCGGGTTTCGTGCCCAGGCTGCCGCCGGTCATCGAATAGATGAGACCGAAGTGATTGAGCAGGCTGATGACGAACCCGATGGCCACGAGGATGGCCACCAATTTGGGCCAGACCACGGGCGGTTCGGCGAACTTGTCGTCCATGGCCGGCACGGTGCCGGGCGGCAGCTTGGCCACCGAGGTGAGAGAGCGTCCGAGCGGCACGGGCACTTTGACGCGGCCGTTCACGGCCCAACCGTTGGCGTCGAGGATTGGAGCGAGGTTGCGTTGGCGCAGTTTGAGCCAGGCGATGAGCATCGACGGACCCGAGATGAGGAGGAGCAGTCCGGCGAAGGCGAGGACCACCTGCCAGAAGGGCAGTTGCAGGATGCCGCTGAAGTAACCTGCCACGGCGGCGATGGCGGTGCCGATGGCGCCGAAGGCGACGCCCAGGGCGGCGACGGTGCCGACATCCATTTTCTTGGGTTCGGCGGGCTTGGCCTTGTCGACATTTGCGGTGGCGCTGGCGGCAGCCGCCAATTTGGCATCGGCCGCGGCGTCGGCTGCGGCGGCACGTTTGGCGACCTGTTCTTCGATGGCGCGCACGAGCTTCTTGTAGGGCGCCCAGAACGCCTGCCGGATGCTGATCGGGTTATCGATGATCTTGGTGATCGTGGCGTCCCAGTCGCGGCCCTTGCGGTCGTAGAACACGCCATTGCGGCCGATCATGAGGTTGTCGGAATCGCCGTCGGTGAAGGCGGCGGCGATGGTCAGTTTCTCACCCGAGGGCCGCGTGCAATCGCAATAAGCGAGGTAGGTCTTGGCGAGGCCGGCGAGCGAAGCGTGTTTGCCGGCGTCGTCGACGCGCACACAGAGTTCGCAGGCGCGACCATCGAGGTAGAGTGTGCCCACTTGGAAAGTGGCCATTTCGCCCTGCGCGTAGAAGTCGGAGAAGTTGACGAAGTTATTGAGCAGGCGGAAGAGGTCGCGGTAGTAGCGGACCAGGCGTTCCACGGAGGAGATGGCGGCCGCCTCGGCTTCGAGGGCCTTGTCCTGCGCGATGAGCTTGGCGATCTCCGCGGCGGAAGCACCGCCCAGGATGGCGCGGATGCGGTCCAAACCGAGGCTTTGCACCGCGGTGGCGGGTCTGGCGCCCGACCACGCCTCGAACGGCGCGAGCTTGGTTTTGATCTCCGCCCATTCCGCTTCGGAAAGGGTGGTCTTGCCCTTGCCGCAGATCGGTTCGACGGCAGCGGTGGTGAAGGCGCCGATCGCGCCCGCCCAGGCGGGGTTCACGCCGTCCGTGAGGGGCAGCGCGCGACCGGCTTCGATGCGCGCGAGCGGGAATCCGGAGACCTCCTGGGCCGAGATGTTGAGATCCTTGGAGGCGATGGCGAGGTATTCCTCCTCCTTGCGGTTGAGCGCGGAAAGCGCGCGCGCGTCGAAGGCGGCGAGGCGGCAGCGTCCGAAGTAGTCGTCGATCTTGGCGCGAACCGCCTTAAAGGCGTCCACGGCCGCGGCGGTGCCGGCCCCGAGCGGTTGGGCGGAGGCGGCCTTATCTCCTTCGGCGCCCTTGGCCCAGTCATCGACAGCCTTCAATTGAGCGAAGAAGGCGTCGACCTTGGCCTGCGAAACGCCGGGTTTGCCGCTGCGATCGGTCTCGCCGCCCTGGGTGGCGATGATCTCGCCCATGACCTGTTGAATCGCCGCGTCGGCGGCGGCCTCGGCGGTCACGATGCCGTCGCCGTTGAACTTGGTCTGCGCGAAGATCTTCGCCGTGTCCGCGACCTCGGCGAGGGAGATGGTGGTGGCGTTGGGTTTGCCGAGGTTTTTGAGGATCTGCTTCGCCGAGGTGAGGATTGCCTTGCCCGACGGGGTCTGGTCGTTGATCTGGTCGAGAGGCAGCGAGTCGCTGCCGCCGGCCAGTGCGGCGAGGTCTTTCAGGTTGTCTTCGGCCCATTGGACTGCCTTGACGATCTCCGGCACGCGCACGCGGCCGTCCTTGTCGAGATCGATGAGACCGAGCGTATGTTCGTCGAACTCAAGGCCCTTCACCGGGCAAGCGAGCGCCACCCAGAGTTTCTGATCGAGGTGCTCGAGGTGCCGAAAGTCGTCGGCGCTGGCGAGGCGGGCCTGATCGAGACCGCCGGCCCGAAAGAATTTCCAATGGTGAAGAGTACTTGAATCGCTCATGGTTTGTTGGGTTTACCGACACGGAAAACCGGGGCGCTTTCGGAGTTCCCCCGCCAGGCGAAAGCGGCCGGAGATTGGGTCGTTGCGGCGCACAGTACGGATTCGAAAAGCCTTCGCAACGGTAAGATTTTCAGCGGAAACCCGGGAAATGAGCCGCGGATTTGCCTCGCGCCCCGTCTGTGACAGGCTCGCACACATGGATGAGTTGCC
>CAZYJB010000800.1:0-2790 GCA_964647675.1 uncultured Verrucomicrobiota bacterium
CCTGGAATCCGGGCAGCCGTCGCAGACTGCGCTCGGCGACATAGCGGACGACGCCATAGTCATCGGCGAGGAGTTGCGCGCCGAAGGGTGCCAGCCAGTTGGTGCCGGAAGTTTTCTGGGCGGGTGCCCAGCCGAGGTGCCAGGCGGTGACCACCCGCTGGGCGGCGTGCCCCTTGAGCAGCCAGAGCAGCGCGGCGGAAGTGGACTTTTGGTCCTCGGACAACGCCTCCGGCGCATGCCCGTACCAGCGGCCCAGGTGCTCCTGGGTCCACGCGAGCGTGCGATCGAGATGACAGAGATTGCAGGCGTTGGGCACCCCGTAACGGGCGCTGGATCGCACGCGCGGCGATTCGATTTGGTGGGAGCGAATGGCTTTGAGCAGCGCGTAGGAAGTGTGGGGCATGTGGCAGTTCAGACAGTCGCTGCCTTCGGAGGCGGGGAGGTGGCGGGTGTGTTGGACGAGATCGGTGGTGTATTTCGGTTCATGGTGGCATTGCGTGCAGGCAGCGGGTCCGTCCATGCCGCGACGCAGTTGATCGTTGGGATCGCTGCCGTGCATGCGGTGGCAGGAGAGGCAGGACATCGAGCCCTTGGTGTAGCAGGAGGAGGCGGACAGGCCGGCGAACTCGCGGCCGCCGGCGAGGATGGTGCCGTCGTACCACCAGCGCTCGGAGAAGAACCCCGGGTTCCGGCGCAGTTCCTCGAGTCGCGCGGCGGTGGGTTCGGTGCGCGGATGTTTGATCAGGTGGTAGTTCGTCGACAGGTCGTCGCCGGGCTTGAACACGGGACCGTGGTGCGCGAATTCCATGGAGACCTCATGGCGCAGGATTTGGACCCCGTGGCAGAGGCCGCAGACATGGCTGGAGCGCTTCGGGTCGAGCCGGGCCGGATTGACGATCGTGGGATCCGCGTCGCGCGATGGTGTGCTGCGGTCGCGCGTCGATCCGGCGGCGGTGTGGTGTTGGACGTGACTCTGTGCGGGTCCATGACACGCCTCGCAGGCGATGCCGAGTTCGGCGACGTGCGTGCGCAGTTGGCCGGTGGCGTCGTCGAGTCCGGGATTGCCGCCGGTGGCATGGCAGCGGATGCAGTGGTGATTCCACTGAGTGATGAACCGCTCGGTGTCGTGGGGGCCGCGCAGGAAGGCTTCCTCGCGCGGGATCCAGCGTCCGTCATCGATGAGATAGACGAGCGGCAGGGTTTGCAGAAGCCGGTCGTAGCGCGGGCTGGCCACCCAGTAGGTCTGGTAGTGGTGGGACCCGGTGGTCATGACCACGGGGAGGCGTACGCGCGGCACGTCCTGGACGGCGAGTTTTCGCCCGCCCTGGACGATGTACATCATCACGTCCGGATCGGGCATTTCGGCGAAGAAGGCGTCGCCTTCCCTGAGGACCCGGTAGGCCAGTCCGCCGGACGAAATGGTGGAACCGTCGAAACGGCCCACGACGTTCTCGGGCAGGGCCTGCTGCGACATGGTGCGGTGATAGGTCCGATGCCAGGACGCGTGTTCCTCCTCATGACAGGACCGGCAGCTGGCGGAGCCGGCGAAACCGTTGGTCGGCGCGATGCGGGGCAGCTCCGGCGCGAGGCGTTCGAGGTTGGCGAGTGCGCGCACAATGGGATCCGTGGGAATGGCAGCGGATTCGGCGGCCCGCGACGGCCAGCCAGCGACACCCAGGACGAGAAGGATCCAGGCGACCGCGGCGATGGTGAGGGCGTTCACGTGGTGGCACGCGGCGGGCGCAGCAGGTGGCCTGCGGGCACTCATGGAGGCGACGGGGGCGCGAACGAGCGGTCGCGGGAGGCTGCGCTCCGAGGTGGGGCGGCGACAAGGGCATTTCCGGCGTGGCGCGCTTCCGATGTGAGACACGTCGTGAAGGCGGACAGATCATCGTGTCGACGAGAGCACGAACGCGTGAACTGGGCGCGTCATCCGGGTTCCCAGCCCGAACCATGCTCTCGACCATTACCTCTCGCAATCGTGTCCATCCCCTCGTCGTGGCGGCCCTGATCGCCCAAGCTCGAACGTGCGGTCGAGGGCCTACGTCGGTTCTGGATTGAACCACGAAGGAGAGAAGGACACGAAGGACCAAGGCCGGATCCGATGACGCCTGCGGGAGGATTGCGCCTCCGATCGCATCCCGGCCGCGGGCTCCGTTTCCTCCTGCCCGGATTGGCGCCTTGGGGTGCGGTCAATCCCTGTCCGCCCATGGTATCGGTTCGGCTCAGGAGGTGGCCGGAAGGACGTGTTTCCAGATGGGCACGACCCTTTTCATTCTGTCGATCAGCCACTGGCACGACGCGAAGGCTACCCCCAGTGGGGCGCCGCGACTTCGACCCAGAGTGTCGGCTCCGACTGTTCTCGCCCTCGAAAGGATGGTGCAGCCGATTGGCCTGTGCTACAGCCGTGGCCTTCCATGACGGCCACGTGGCGAACTATGATCCGGAGTGATCCAGGCTCGGGTCCATTGTCGGCCGTACGGGGTTCGTGCTCACGCGGTTGGCGCCGTTCTCTGAGACCAACGCGAGTTCCGCCGGAAAATCACTGAGAACAAGGAGTTAGCGACCCTCGCCCATGCCCGCCACGCGCCTGAGAGTCTTCGTCAGCAGCGTCCAGAAGGAGTTCGCAGCGCTCCGACGCGATCTGAAGGCATTCCTGCTGGGGGATGTGTTCCTGCGGCGGTTTGTTGCCGAGGTGTTCCTGTTCGAGGACCTGCCGGCCAGTGATCAGCGCGCCGATCACCTCTAGACCGCCCGACGCGAGCGCGCCTTCCCGCTGAAATCCAATAC
>CAZYJB010000801.1:0-2787 GCA_964647675.1 uncultured Verrucomicrobiota bacterium
CGCGGCGCGGGTGGCGGCATTCCCACCCGCGCCGCCAGCGGCAGCGGTCGCGCGCGGGACCAGGAACACCTGCGCGAGGAGGAGGGAGGTCAGCGTGGGCAGGAGGGCGAAGGGGCGTGCGCGCATGGAGGCGGGGGTTCGGGGAGGTGCTACCCCAATCGCGCGGGCTCCGCCAGCAGACTCTCGGTGACGTTCCAAGCGCCGCGGGCGAGCGCGAAAAACCCGGCGCTCCCTGGGGAAGACGCCGGGTGAAGCGGGAGTGGGTGGGTGCGGCGGGGACGTCCGGTCGGACTACTTCGAGAAGGACTCGAAGGCGGCCTGGTCGCCCTTGAAGGCCTTGGCCTTCTCGCCGACGCGCACGATGGTGACTTTGCTGAGCTTGTCGCCCTGGGCGATGGCGTTCACGACATCCTGACCTTCGATCACCTTGCCGAACACCGTGTGCTTGCCGTCGAGCCACGGGGTGGCGACGTGGGTGATGAAGAACTGGCTGCCATTCGAGCCGGGGCCCGCGTTCGCCATCGAGAGGATGCCGGGCCCGGAGTGCTTCAAGGAGGGGTTGATCTCGTCCTTGAACCGGTAGCCAGGACCGCCGCGGCCGGAACCGGTGGGATCCCCGCCCTGGACCATGAAATCCTTGATGACACGGTGGAAGGTGATGCCGTCGTAGAACGGTTGGCCATTCTGCGGCTTGGGCGCGGAACCGTCCTTCGAATAGTTCTTCGTGCCCTCGGCGAGCCCGACGAAGTTGGCGACGGTGAGGGGCGTCTTCTCGAACTCGAGTTGCACCACGATCTTGCCCTTGGTGGTGTCCAACTGGGCGTACAGCCCGTCCTTCAATTCAGCAGCGGTCGACATCGGCGCGACGCTAAGGAGGAGGGCGGCACCCAGCAAAGGCAAAAGCCCGGGGAAACGGCGGGGGAACAGAACTCGGTTCATGCGCATGGCGCGGGGAAAAATGGTGAAATCGCGGCGTTTGAAAAGCCCGATCTGCAAGGGCAAAGGACCGCCCTCTTCGGTCAGGCTGCTAGGTGAGCAGGTCGGACAGGACGTGGCCATGGACGTCGGTAAGACGGAACTGGCGTCCCTGGTAGGTGTAGGTGAGGCGTTCGTGGTCGAATCCAAGGCAGTGCAGGATCGTGGCCTGGAGGTCGTGCACATGCACGGGCTGGTCGACGACATGGAAGCCGAGTTCGTCGGTGGCCCCGTAGTTCAGGCCCGCTTTGATGCCGCCGCCCGCCATCCACATGGTGAACGCCTGCGGGTGATGATCCCGGCCGAGGCTGCGTCCGAGGGCCGCGTTGCTCTCGACCATGGGCGTGCGTCCGAACTCGCCGCCCCAGATCACGAGCGTCGAATCGAGGAGCCCGCGCTGGCGCAGGTCGCGCACCAGCGCGGCGCTGGCCTGGTCGGAGGCGGCGCAATTGCTGCGCAAATTGCCGGCGACGTCGGAATGCGCGTCCCAGCCCTCGTGGTAGATGTTGATGAAGCGGACGCCGCGCTCGACCATGCGGCGCGCCAGCAGGCAGGCGCGCGCGAACGAGGGCTTGGCCGGATCGCAGCCATACATTTCGAGCGTGGCCTTGCTCTCCCGGCCGAGGTCCATGAGCTCGGGCGCCGAGGTCTGCAATCGGTACGCCATTTCGTAGCTCGCGATGCGCGTGGCGATCTCAGGATCGCCGATCGTCTCGAGCTGGCGGCGGTTGAGATCACCGACCAGGTCGAGGGTGTCGCGCTGCAGGCGGGCATCAACGCCCTTCGGACTCGAGACGTTGAGGATCGGGTCGCCGGAATTGCGGAAGCGCACACCCGAGTAGTAGGTGGGCAGGAATCCGCTCGACCAGTTGGCCGCGCCGCCCGAGATGCCCGCCCCGGTCGACATGACGACGAATGCGGGCAGGTCCTGCGAATCACTGCCGAGTCCGTACGTGACCCAGGATCCGAGGCTGGGCCGTCCGGGTTGGGAGAAGCCGGTGTTGAGGAAGATCTGTGCCGGCGCGTGATTGAACTGGTCGGTCTTGCACGAGCGGATCAGGCACACGTCGTCCACCACCCGCGCGAGGTGCGGCAGCATCTCTGACAACTCGGTGCCCGCCTGCCCGTGCCGCGCGAAGGAGAAACGGGGCCCGAGCACCGCGGCGTCGGGTCGGATGAATGCGTAGCGCTGTCCCATGATGACCGAGGGCGGGATCGGCTTGCCCTCGAGTCGGGTGAGTGCGGGTTTGGCGTCGAACAAGTCGAGCTGGCTCGGGGCGCCCGCCATGAACAGGTGGATGACGGCCTTCGCTTTGCCGGGGAAATGCGCGGGACGCGAAGCAAGGGGCGAGGTCGGAGCGGCGAGGAGGCGGCGTCCGGCGCCGTCGGTGAGCAGACCGGCCAGCGCCATTTTGCCGAGGCCTATGCCGCAATCGCGGAAGAACCAACGCCGCGTGATCGAGGGACCGCGCGGCGGGTGGGGCGCTGGGACGTCATTCATGGCTCCGGCGATTGATAGCGGCCGCGGATCGGAACCGCAAATGGCAACCGGGATTGCCGATGGACCGCTTCGGGGGGCACCTCATCCAGCGAAGCCCGGTGAGTGGCTCGCCCGCTCCATCCGGCGAGCGTCGACTGCACGGCGACGGCATCGAACGTGGCATCGCCCCCTCGTTGCGGGCGCGCGCGCGCGGTGGCATGCTGGGCGCCGTCGATGAAAGCAAAAGCTCGGGTCTTCTTGCTGTTGGGATGCTGTCTGGTCCTGGGATTCGGATTCGCCGGGTCCACGCCCGCCGCGGCTCCCGAGGCTGC
>CAZYJB010000802.1:0-2783 GCA_964647675.1 uncultured Verrucomicrobiota bacterium
GCATTTCCGGCCTCGGTCTGGATACTGGGTGGCTTCACCTTTGTACCGTCCGCGCCCCTGGTCGGCGGCGGCGGGCCCAATAATACCTTCTCCATCGGCGCCACCGGCACGATTGACGACGGTCCGGGAGGATACGATCCCACGCCGGCGATCTTCGCACTCGCCACCACCCCGACGATCGGGGGTTTGGGTGGGTTCGCGTCGATCACGGCGGCGAGCGGACCTCGCGTCCCCGAAGCGGGGAACCCGCTGGCGTTGCTCGGATTCGGTTTGCTGGCGATCACGGTCGTCCTTCGGCCACGAAGCTCGTGAGGTGATGGAGCGGCCTTGAAACGCCGGCGCGGAGTGCTGAGAGGACGACCTGATGACCGTTCAGGCGGCGAGCGGTTCGCCGTAGGGCAGGTCGTCCGGCAGCGGCACGAATTCGCGGACCCACTCCCAGAGTTGGCTGAAGTCCTTGTTCACATCCCCCGAGAGGCAGTCGGTGATGAGCCCGCCCGCTTCGGGGTGGGCCTTGATGACCTCGCGGAACGAGAAGTGTGGATCGTAGAAGGCGTACACCAGCTTGCGCATGTTCTCGACGCCCTGGCGCATCTGCTCGCCGTAGCGCGCGAAGCGCGCGGGGGAAAGATCGTTCTCGATGAGCCCCTGATGGATCTCCTCCGCCACGACCTGGCCGCTCTTGAGGGCCAGCATCACGCCGCTGCTGAAGATCGGGTCCAGGAAGGCGAAGGCGTCGCCCACCAGCACCAGTCCGGGAGCGGCGCAATGGCGGGAGTGACGCGAGTACTCGCTGGTGATGAAGTACTCGCCCGTGGATTGGCCGGTGGCGAGGCGGGACTTGATCCACTGGTTCTCCTCCACTTCGCGATGGAAGATTTCGCGGGGCTCGCGGACTCCCCCGCGGGTCAGGTATTTGCCCTCGGCCACGATGCCGACGCTGACCATGTCGTCGTGCTGGGGGATGTGCCAGAACCAGCCCTTGTCCGGCACGTAGGCCACCGTGGTGGCGCCCTCGTCGATGTCCTTGCCGCGTTGCGAACCGCGGTAGTAGGTCCAGACCGCGATCTTGTTGAGGTAGGGATCGTTCATCCGCCACCCGCGCTGGTTGGCGGTGAAGGCATCCTTGCCGGTGCAATCGAGCGTGATCCGGGCCGACACCTCGTAGGTCCGGCCGGTCTCGCGGTCTGTCGCTTCCACGCCGACCACCTGGCCGTCCTCCACCAGAAGCCGGTTGACCTTGGTCTGTTCCCGCACCGTCGCGCCCTTCTCGCGCGCGTTGTTCAGCAGCATCTCATCGAACTCGGAGCGCAGCACCTGCCAGGTCTGCGCCACCGATTCGCGATCGTAGCGGGTGAAGAAGTAGAAGGGCTGGGACGGCCGGCCATCGGGCTGGACGAAGCTCGCGCTGTACTTCTTCACGAAGTGGGACTTCTTCATCTTGGGGATCATCCCGATACGCTCGAGCGGGCCGTACGTGAAGGGGATGAGCGATTCGCCGATGTGGTAGCGCGGGAACTTCTCGCGCTCCAGGACAAGGGTCCGGTGGCCGTATTCGCCGAGGATGGCGGCCGCACACGAACCGGAGGGCCCGCCACCGATGATCACCGCGTCAAAGGATTCTCGCATAGTCCCCCTGCTTTATAGCGTCGAAACCGTAGTGCCGGAAAAACTGATGTGGCATCACGGTGATGCCGAGAACGAAAGAGTTGGGTGCCCGCGGCCGGTGCCATTCCTTGGGGGCGGTCAGGGCGGTGCGGGCGCCTCCTGATGGCCCTCCAGCGCCTCGGCCATGGCGGCGGGGGCTCGTGCGGGGAGAACGGCCTTCTCAGGTCGGTGGCGATGCCGATCTGGCGCGCGCGCTCCCCGCTGATCTGCTCCGCTGCGCCGCTGGCATGGATGATCGACTGGGCGGTCCCTGGTGGCTCGCCGGCTCCGATCGAAGCCCCGACTTGTACGCGCGCGAGCCCAGGGCTGGGGAAGCCACCGCGTTGCGGGTGTCCGACGCAAGGCTGGCCACAACGCGATCGCGAGGCTGTTCGGTTTCCCCGGCCGCGGGTATTTCCGAGTGACGACCGATGTGCGACCCGGAGATCCAGGATGCGGAATGGCTGCGCCGCTACGCCGACGAACACTCGGATGATGCCTTCGCGGTGCTGGTGCAGCGCCATTTCGGACTCGTGTATGGAACTGCCTGCCGGCGCATGAATGGCGACGGAGAACGGGCGCGCGATGTGGCGCAGGCAGTGTTCGTCGAGTTGGCACGGCAGGCACGCCGACTGGCGCAGCATCCAGCCCTGACCGGGTGGCTGCATACCACCACCGTACGGCTCACGTTGAAAGCGATCCGCGACGACTCGCGGCGCCTGCGCCGTGAGCTGGACTCCCAATCCATGAATGAACCCGCACGTGGAGAGCCGGAGGCCGACTGGTTGGCCCTTCAACCCGTGCTCGACGAGGCGATCCAGGACCTGGGCGAGACGGATCGCATGGCGGTCCTGCTGCGGTTCTTCGAGGGACGCAGCCTGCGCGAAGTGGGAGGCGCTCTGGGCGTCAGCGAAGACGCGGCGCGGATGCGAGTGCAGCGCGCGCTCGATCGGCTCCATGGCGCACTGGGACGTCGCGGGATTGCCGCGTCGGCGGGTTCGCTGGCGGCCAGCCTCGGGGTCCACGCGATGCCCGTGGTTCCAGGAGGCCTCGCGGCGCAAGTGGCGACCGCGGTCTGCACGAAAGCCGCCGCGTTGGGCGCCAGCAGCGGGTTTGCTCCCACTCTTTGGACCACC
>CAZYJB010000803.1:0-2782 GCA_964647675.1 uncultured Verrucomicrobiota bacterium
CCTCGCGACGCTGTATTTTGCGCGGGATATCCTCATTCCGCTTGCGCTCTCCGCCTTGCTCACCTTCCTGTTAGCGCCGTTGGTGTCGCTGTTGGAACGGTGGTTGGGACGCATCAGTGCCGTCCTCCTCGTGGCGATCCTGATCCTCAGCGCGGCGGGAGCGGCGGGATGGGTTCTCACCCGCCAGTTGGTCGATCTCGCCACCAAACTCCCCGACTACAAGGAGAACATCCAAACCAGGCTCCGCTCGTTCCGGATCTCTCCGGAGGGGCGGTTCACCCGGATTTCGGAGGTGCTGGAGGAACTGAAGAAGGATCTTCCTGGGGGCCAGGGTCTGGACGTTGCGCAGGTGCCGGGAAAGCCCGAGACGGCGGCGCTGGCTGAGCCGAGTCGCCAGCCGGCGGTGGCCGTCCAGATGGTCGAGATCGCGAAGGCGAGCCCCTTTCAACTGGTGCAGGTAATCATTGCTCCTCTGCTTGGGCCTCTCGGCACCGCCGCGTTGGTGTTGCTGCTCGTAGTCTTCATGCTCTTGAAGCGCGAAGACTTGCGCAGTCGCCTGCTCCGCCTCATCGGGCAGGGGCGCATCCTCGCCACCACGCGGGCAATGGATGATGCGGGAGCGCGGGTGACACGATATCTGCTCACCCAATTCCTCCTCAATCTGGTGTATGGCGTCCTCGTGGCCATCGGGTTGTTCTTCATCGGCGTGCCCAACGCGGTCCTCTGGGGTGCCTGCGCGGCCGTCCTGCGCTATATCCCTTACGTCGGTCCCTGGATCGGAGCCGCCATCCCGACCGCCCTGGCGCTCGCCGTGTCACCGGGCTGGGGCATGCCCGTATTGACCCTGGGACTCTTCGTCGCGGTGGAGGTGATCAGCAACAACGTCCTCGAACCCTGGCTCTACGGTTTGAGCACGGGTGTGTCTCCGATTGCGCTCATCTTCGCCGCGGTCTGTTGGACCTGGCTCTGGGGCCCGGTAGGTCTCGTCCTCGCGACGCCCATGACGGTGTGTCTTGTCGTTCTGGGGCGCCACATCCCGCGGCTTTCCTTCCTGAGCATCGTGCTGGGCGATCAGGAGGCCCTGACACCTTCCGAGGATTGTTATTACCGACTCCTGACGGTCGACGAAGCGGACGAGGTGGAGCTGGTGGAGGACTACCTCAAAAACCACTCACTCACCGCACTCTATGATTCCGTCCTCATCCCCGTGCTTTCCGCGGTCGAGACGGATCACCGCCTTCAACTCCTGGACGATGGACAGCGGACGCTGGTCGAGCAGAGCCTGCGCGACATCGTCGAGGATCTCAGCGCATCTCATCCAGTTGGCACTGACGTCGGTTCCGCCGCGGACCCGACCTCGGGCGCTACCGTTTCCCGGCCCGTCTGCCGGGTGTACTGCGTGCCCGCCCGGGCGGATCGGGACGAACTGGCCGGAGCAATGCTCGTGCAATTGCTCCGGCAGCAGGGGTTCGAGGCGCAAGGTGCACCCACCAAGCTGGGCGTCGATGAGCTGTCCGGGGCGGTCGGGAAGGCGGGGGCGGACGTCGTCTGCATCTCGGTTGTGGCTCCCTCGACCGTTCTGCACGCGCGGTATCTTTGCCTGAAGCTGCGTGCGCGCCTCCGTGGGACTCGCATCGTGGTGGGTCTCTGGGGCGCCACGGAGAATGTCGACGAGGCGGCACGGCGGGTCCGGGATTCCGGTGCGGACCTGGTGGTCACCACGCTCGCGGACGCAGTAGTCCAGTTGCTCAAGTTGGCACCCAACCCGACCGGGGCGGCGGGGACTTCCCCGGAACATTCCGGGGCCCTGGCGGGATTCCGGTCGGAGACGACGTCAGTCAGCAGCGCCCCGGCCAGCACGGGCCAGTGAGTCGGCGAGGTAGGGTTTCACCCCATCGTGACCTGACGACCGATGCCGTAGCGTCGTTTGCGGTGGTAGCGCCTGGGAGATGACTCTCTCCCGGGCGCCTCCATCCCCTGAGAGCTTCGACCATGGTTCCCGTCTCCAGTCGACCGCCAGGTTTGGAGGGCGATCCCGGCGTGCGCCATGCGGTGCAGGACCCGCTGCCGGTTCATGCGGCGGGAGGCGACCACGCCGGATGGCACAGCCAGTCTGCCGAGGCGGTGCTGTCCCAGCTTGAAGCCTTCGCCACCGGATTGTCGTCGCAGGAAGCGGCGCGACGCCTCGGGACCGGGGGGCCCAACGAATTGCGCGAGGGTCGGCGCATCAGTCGCCTGCGAATCTTCGCGAGTCAGTTCAAGAGCCTCCTTATCTGGATTCTTCTCGGCGCCGGTGCGGTCTCCGCCGCGCTGGGGCAAACCGTCGATGCCCTCGCCATCCTGGCCATTGTCGCCCTGAACGCCGCGATCGGCACCTACCAGGAATTCCACGCGGAGACGGCCCTGGCGGCGCTCAAACAGATGACCGCACCCCGCGCCAAGGTGCAACGCGACGGTCAAGTCACGGAGATCCCTGCGGTCGGAATCGTCACCGGCGACATCCTCGCGCTGGAAGCCGGCGACCTGGTGGCGGCGGATGCCCGGCTTCTGGAGGCGTCTTCGCTTCGGTGCATCGAGTCCTCCCTCACCGGCGAATCCGCCGCTGTGACCAAGCAGGCGGCGGCTCTGGAGCCGGGCGAGGTCGCGCTGGGTGATCGCTCGAACATGGTTTTCATGGGCACCAGCGTCACCGCGGGCACGGGGCGGTCGGTCGTCGTGGCCACGGGAATGAACACTGAAGTGGGCCGGATCGCCGGTCTGATCGCGGAGGCCGGGACGGAGC
>CAZYJB010000804.1:0-2781 GCA_964647675.1 uncultured Verrucomicrobiota bacterium
ACCGCTGTCCGACGATCGGACCCAGTTTATGCACGCGGAACCGGTAGGCCACGATGTCGCCGTCGCTGGCGCTGAAGGGATCGATCAGCAGGACCTTCGGACCCAGCACCTGTCCGACCGGATCGACATGGACCGCGCCGTTGCGGGCGATGGTCCAGAAGGAGGGCTCGCGCCGCAGACGCTCGATGATTTGCGGCGACACGTTGCCGCCGCCGTTGCCACGGCAATCCACGATCAGTGCCTCCTTGTGCAACTGCGCGTAGTAGAACTTGGCGAACTCGTTCAATCCCGGCACGCCCATGTCCGGCACATGGACATAACCCACCCGTCCGCCTGTGGCGGCATCGACCTTCTCGATGTTCCCCAGGACCCACTCGAGGTAATACAGGTCCTGCTCGTTGTCGGTCGGGATCACCGTCACTTCGCGTGCGCCCTCCGGGTTGGGATTGGCATTCAACGTCAGACGCACCTGTTTGCCCGCGGTGCCGACCAGCGCGGCCTGGATATCCGGCATCTCGCGCGTCGACGCGCCGTTGATGGCCAGGATCAAATCGCCGGCTCGCGCGTCGACCCCCACCTCGGTGAGCGGACTTCGGTATTTGGGATCCCAATTGTGTCCGCGCAGAATGCGATCGATGCGGTAGTAACCGCTCGCGTCGCGACTGAGGCGCGCTCCCAGGAGACCCATGGGAAGCCGCTCGGGCTTCGGCAGGTCGCCGCCGCCGACGTAGGCATGCCCGGCGTTCAGTTCGCCGATCATCTCGCCGATCACGTAGGTGAGATCCGCGCGATGCCGCACGTGGGGAAGGAGCACCTCATAGCGGACGCGCATGGCCGGCCAGTCCACGCCGTGGAGGTTGGGGGCGTAGAAGAAGTCGCGCATCTGGCGCCAGCTCTCGTGGAAGATCTGCCGCCATTCCGCCTGGCGATCCAGCGCGACGCGCAACTCGGACAGATCGAGGGTTTTATCCTTGGTCTCCAGCTTCGCAGTGGGAGGCTCCACGATGGCGTACTCGCTCCCCACCTTCACCAGCATCTTCTTGCGATCGGCCGAAAGGCTGTAGCCCGCCACCTCGCCGATCTCCGTTTCCTTTTCCTTGTCCAACTCGAACACGAACAGCTTGCCCTTCTTCAGGTAGTAGAGGCGTTCGCCGACGGCGGCGAGGGCGCCGTAGTTCGACGGACCCGGTGGCAGCACCCCGATGCGCTGGGTCAGGCCGTCGCGGTCCACCACCACCTTCTTCGCGGCCCCGTTCGTGCGCACCGCGTCCGAGCCGGACTCGCCCTTGGACAGCGCCGTGACGACGCGGCGGAACTCCGGATCGGTGAGCAGTTCGCTGACCGTCTTGATCGGCTTATCGCCGCCCTGCACATCCGGTGGCGTGTCCTTGGGTTTCTCCGCCGGCTTCACCTCGGGCGTCGCAGCGGCCGGTTTGGTCTCGTCCGACTTGGGCGCGAGCGGCGGTTTGGCGTCCTTCGTGAGGGTCACGAAGTAAATTCGTTCCATGTCGGAGTAGGTGTGGTTCCACTCGGTTGAGCCATAGGTCGGATTGAACGAGCGGCGGGAGACGAAGTAGAGGAGGCGGCCGTCCGGACTGAACTCCGGCGCACCCGCGTCGAACCAGCCGTCGGTCACGCGCACCGGTTCGCCGCCGGCGACGGGATGGAGGTAGAGGTTCGGAAACCGCCTCACTTCGGGCTGCACGTACGCCAGCCACTGGCTGTCCGGTGACCACGTGAACTCGCGGATCTCCCAGGCTGGCGAGGTGGCGACCGTGGTGACGGTCTTGGTGGCGACCTCCACGGCGAGCAGGCGGTTCTTCTTGTCGGACCACGCCAGCCGTTTCGAGTCGGGCGACCAGACTGGCGCGTACTTGTAAGTGTCGCCGCCGGTGGTGAGCGCCTGCGGTTCGCCGGATCCGTCCTGCGGGCGGATCCAAATCTCGTCCTCGCCACTGCGATCGCTGAGGTACGCGATCCAGCGACCGTCGGGCGACCAGACGGCATCGCGGTCATGCTCGCCGGGCGACTGCGTCAGATTGCGCGTCGGACCGTGCTTCGCCGGCACGGTGAAGACGTCACCGCGCGCGCCGAACAACGCACGCGCCCCGTCGGGCGCGAGTTCCGCCGAAGTGACCTGCTGGGCAACCGACTTCCAGCCGCCGCGGCCGATCGCGCCGTCCTCGTCGATGCGGATCTCGATTCGCCGCACCTCGTGCGAGGCCAGGTCGAGGCGGTGAAGGTACCCACCGTTCTCGAACACGATCGCCGTGTCGCCCAGGGACGGGAACTTCACGGCGAACTCGGTGAAGCGCGTGAGCTGCGTGACCTGACCCGAACCGAGGTCGTGCACATACAGGTTCGCCTGCCGGTCTTCGCCGCGTTCCGACACGAAATAGATCCGGTTCCCGCGCCACATCGGGAAGATGTCCTGCGCCAGATCCTGAGTCAGGCGCGTGGTTGCCTTGGTTGCGAAATCGTGGATCCAGATCTCGTCCGCCTGGCCGCCGCGGTAGCGTTTCCAGGTGCGGAACTCACGGAAGATGCGGTTGTAGGCGAGCTTCGTGCCGTCGGGAGAGAAGGAGCACCAGCCCGCGCGCGGCAGCGGGAGTTGTTCGGGCAGGCCACCCGTCAGCTTCGCGAGGTAGAGCTGGCCCTTGAAATCGTTCCATTCCGTGCGGCGCGAGCGGTACACGACTGTCTCGTTGTCGCGCCACGTCATGACGATGTTGTTCGGACCCATGCGGTCCGAGACGTCATCGCGATCGAGGGTGGCTGTGT
>CAZYJB010000805.1:0-2779 GCA_964647675.1 uncultured Verrucomicrobiota bacterium
GTTGGAGGCCTGCTGGGATCCGGCGCGTTCCGAGTGGTTCAACGTGTTCGGAGACGAGGATCGGAAGGCGGGAGAGTGGGGGCACTGGACCGGGCGCGGCATGAACTGGAACTCGATGTGCGCCACCTGCCACAACACGCGCTATCGGAAAAACTACGACGCCAACTCGGACACCTATGCCTCGGCGATGGCGGAACGTTCCGTGGGCTGCGAGTCGTGCCAGGGTCCCAAGGCGGAGCACCATCAATGGCAGCGTGCGTGGCGGGGCGCCGGCCAGGCGGACCCGACGCTGGCGCGGGCGAAGCTCACCCCCGCCCAGCGAATCGAGTCCTGCGCACCGTGCCACGCGCGGCGCAGCGAACTGACCGGGGATTTCGCGCCCGGGGATTCGTTCTGGGATCACTTCCAGTTGTCGACCGTCGATGCGGGCAGCCTCTTTCATGCGGATGGTCAGGTGCGCGAGGAGGACTACGAGTACGCGCCGTTCCTGGGCAGCCGCATGCACGCGGCCGGCGTGACCTGCGTGGATTGCCATGAACCGCACTCGGCAAAGGTGCGCGAGACCGGCAACGCGCTCTGTCTGCGTTGTCACAATGGCAGCCGCCCGGGCTCGCCGGTGATCGATCCCGTGGCGCACAGCCATCATCTGCCCGACAGCACCGGCAGCCAGTGCGTGAACTGTCACATGCCGCAGACGGTGTACATGCAGCGGCATTCGAGGCACGACCACGGCTTCACGACGCCGGACCCGGTGTTGACGCTGGAGCGCGGCATTCCGAATGCCTGCAACCGTTGTCACGGGGACAAGGATGCCGCGTGGGCCAGGGTCGCGGCGGAGACATGGTATGGCGCACGCCTCGATCGTCCCGCGCGCCGACGCACCCGCCTGATCGCGGGCGGCGCAGCGGGGGATGAATCGGTGGTGCCCGGGCTGATCGCAGTATTGGACAGCCCGGAACTGCCCTACTGGAAGGCAGCGGTGAGCAGCGTGCTGGCACGCTGGGTGGCGCGCGACGATGTGTCCGTGGCCCTCACACGGCAACTCACCCACGAGCATCCACTCGTGAGGTCGAAAGCCGTCGAAGCCCTGGCGGCGCGGGTGGAGGGCGGTGATTCTGCCGCGCGGTCTGCGGTCCGCGCGCGCCTCGCGGATGACTCGCGCGTGGCGCGGCATGCCGCGGCCTGGACGTTGCGGGCGGAACTGGATCCGTTGTCGCGCGCGGGCCGGGAACTCGCGCATGCGATGGAACTGAATCTTGATCAGCCTCCCGGCCAGGCGCAGGCCGGCGCCTTTCAGGTGGCGCGTGGACGGCCTGACCTCGCGGTGCCGCATTACGCCCGCGCGGCGGCGTGGGATCCCGGATCCCCGGTCTGGCCGGCGGACGGCGCGGTGGCGCTGAGTCTCGCGGGACGGACCGCCGAGGCGGTGCGTTCAATGGAGAAAGCGGTGGCGCTGGAGCCGCGGAACACGGATCTGCGGTTCCGCCTCGCACTCGCGCTGGGGGAAACGGGGAGGATGGGCGAACTGATCACGGCGTTGGAAGAGGTGCTGCGACTGGACCCCCGGCATGCGCGGGCGGCGTACAACCTCGGGCTCGCGTGGAATGCCCGAGGCGAGACCGAGCGCGCCCTTGAAATGCTGGCGCAGGCGGAGGCGTCGGCCGGTCGCGGCGATGCCTCGGCCGCTTATGCCGCCGCGACGATCCTGATGCAGGCCAACCGTGTCCCCGAAGCACGCGCCGCCGCCGAGCGCGCCCTGCGGACCGCCCCGGACCACCGCGCCGCCGCGGAACTGCTGCGCGCGTTCGGGCGGTAGGCTGGAACTTGAAAGGTTGGCTGCGCCGCGGCTGAAAGAAGCGGCGACGGATATCCTCGACCGCGTCCTTCACCGAATGCCGAATAGGTTCGGTTTCACCCCGAAGAAGAGCAGGACACGAAGAGGAAGACCATCCGCTCGCGCTTCAAGGGCGGACGGGAAGAGCTTCGCGAATGCGCCTGAGTCATGGCATGGGAGTTTTCGTGCGGGTCCACGCCAATGGCCGCTCGGCGCAAACACCGCGGTGGGATTCCCGCTTGCAGCCCATCCCGCAAACCGCTTCATTTTGCAAGAAACCAGTGGCATGGACTCCCTAAAAGCAGTCTAGACAATGTTCGGACAGATCCATCCCGCCCATATGCGTGCCAAAGCTCCCATCCGCGCATGGCTCTGGCGCTTTCCTGCGGGAGCGGTGCTCTTGGCTTTGGCATTGTATGTGTCCGATAAGATTCTTCCGTATGGTGTCGACCACAGGCGTCAGATCCGCGCCTTCAAGGCAATGTCGGAATTAAACGACTGGATTCGAGCCGGTGCCGAGCAGAGTGCGTTTCAACAGTTGCTGACAAGCAGAGCCGATGCTATCTGGACTGCCGTGTCCACGAGTGTCGTTGCGAGTGGTGTCAAGATCGACGGAGCGGTCGCTATTCAAGACAGGAGTTTAGGATCTGGATACTTGCTCGTTTCAACAAGTGCGTCTGCAGCGTGGATAGCGCCAAGCGGCAAGGCGCACATCGTGTATCATCGCCCGAGAGAGCATGGGCGACAGTAGACGACGGCCTATGGATTTCCGCTCTCCGCGAGACAGTCCGAACCATGCGCTCATGCTAACCACCCTTTACTGGCGGCTCGCACCTGAGCCTGACGGTCCACCACGGTCGCCTTCGCGGCTCGAGTGCGCTGCCGGGTGGTAGCATAGCGCGGCGTTCGGCATGCCTTGCTCTCAACTCACCGCCATGAGCGCAG
>CAZYJB010000806.1:0-2777 GCA_964647675.1 uncultured Verrucomicrobiota bacterium
GGTGCGCGTGACCCACTCGGTGATCAGCGCGGGCACGGAGAAGATGAAGGTCGAGCAGGCACGCATGAACCTGCTGCAGAAGGCGCGCGCGCGTCCCGACCAGGTGCGCAAGGTGCTCGACACCGCGCGCAACCTCGGCTGGCGTGCCGCGCTGGACAAAGTGCGCAACCGCCTCGAAACCCCGTCGCCGCTGGGCTACAGCGCGGCCGGCGTGGTGGAACACGTGGACCCCGGCAACACGCGGTTCCGGGCGGGCGACCTGGTCGCCTGCGGCGGAGCCGAGTGCGCCTTTCACGCCGAGTACATCGCGGTGCCCGACCTGCTGACGGCCGCGGTACCGGACGGCGTGGAGGGTTGGCAGGCGGCGTACACGACGATCGCCGCCATCGCGTTGCAGACCGTGCGCCAGTTGGAACCCAGGCTGGGCGAGCGCGTGCTCGTCCTGGGGCAGGGGCTGGTGGGATTGCTGGTGACCAATCTTCTCGCCGCCAATGGCTGCCGCGTCATGGCGGTGGACATTGCGGAATCCCGCCGCGCCGTGTCCCTGGCCATGGGCGCGGAGAAGGTGGTCATCGCGGGTGCCCAATCGTTCGCCGACGAGGTGCGGGCGTGGACCGACGGGTTCGGCGTGGACGGCGTGGTGCTGGCGACGGCGGCGCGAACCAATGGCCCGGTGGAACAGGCGATCGACGCCTCGCGTGATCGCGCGCGCCTGGTGGTGGTGGGCAACACGCACGTCGAGCTGCCCTGGAAGACGACCTACGAAAAGGAACTCGAAGTCCGGTACTCACGCAGCTACGGCCCCGGCCGCTACGACCCTTCCTACGAGTGGGGCGGGGTGGATTATCCGATCGGTCATGTGCGCTGGACCGAGCAACGCAATTTCGACGCCTGCCTGCACTTGATGAAGACCGGGGCGCTGCGGCTCGAGACCATCACCTCGCGGCGGGTTCCGTTCAGCGAATCGCTCGCGGCGTACCAGGCGCTGGCCGCGGGATCGCCGGATATCGGCGTGATCCTCGAATACGGCGGGTCGAAGCCGGGTGCGGTGTCGGCCCCGGCGAAGTCCGCGCCGACCACGACGCCGCCACTCCGGTCGACCGCCGTTCCGCCCGCGGCCCCGCGCCGCAGCGCGCCGGTGCGCCAGGTGGACGTGATCGGGGCCGGCAATTTTGCGCGCACGATGCTGCTGCCGCACCTGCAGGGAAAGGTTTCGCTGGGCACGGTGGTGAATGCGACCGCCCTCAGCGCGAACCACGTACGGAAGAAGTTCGGCTTTGCCTCGGCGGCGACCGACGCGGGAGCTCTGTTGAAGGCACCCACGGAGGGCGCGGTCTTGATCGCGACGCGGCATCATCTGCATGCGCCGCTGGTGTTGGATGCCCTGGCCGGCGGACGCGACGTCTTTGTCGAGAAGCCGCTGTGTCTGACCGAGGCGGAGTTGGCGGCGATCGATGCCGCGGTGGCGGCGTCGGGCCGCACGGTTCAGGTGGGGTTCAACCGCCGCTTCTCCACCGCCTCGGTGGAGTTGGCGCGTCTGCTGCGCGCCGTGCCGGGCCCGAAGTCGGCCAGCTTTCGCGTCATGGCGGGCAAGCTCGACCCGTCGCATTGGTACGCAAACCACGCCGAGAGCGGTGGACGCGTGCTGGGCGAAGCCTGCCATTTTCTCGACTACCTCTGTTTCCTGTTCGCGGCGCGTCCGGTTCGCGTGACGGCGCAGACCGTCTGGCCCGCGGCGGGGCGGTTGCCGTTTGCGGACAGCGTCACCGCGCAGGTGGAGTTCGAGGATGGTTCGAGCGGGCAGTTGGTTTACACGGCGGAGGGCGACACGACCTGGCCCAAGGAGGTGTGCACCGTCTTCGCGGCAGGTCTCGTGGCGGAGATCGTGAATTTCCAGCAGCTGACCGTGGTGCGCGGGCGGAAGACTGCGGCGAGCAAGCACCTGGGCAAGGGCCACGCCGAGCAGATGGCAGGATGGGTGGCCTACCTGCGTGGCGAGGCGCCGCACCCGCTGCCCTACGCCGTGTCGCGTCAGAGCATGCTGCTGACCTTCGCCACGCTGGAGGCGATCCGCACTGGCACGAGCGTGGACGTGGCCGCCGCCCCGCGATCGTGACCGGGGTCAGTCGGTGAGCGTGATTCCAGCGACGACCGGGAAATGGTCGCTGGGCAGTTGGTGGTTGCGCTGGAAGGTCACGATCTCCGAGGCGCCGACCGTCCCTTTTCCACGGAGCAGGATCCAGTCGATGCGCTCGCTCTCGCGCCTGGGCGCCTGGAATCCGGTGAACGTATTGAAGTCCTCGTTGCGGCGCGAACCGGCGAGGAACCACGTGTCGCGGAAGAAGTCATCCTTCACGAGAATCTCGTGAGTCTTGTTGCGCGTGGAGACGGCGTTGAAATCGCCGACCAGAATGACCGGGAGGGGAAGCTTGAGCGCACCGACGCGCTGGCGGATGAGTTCGGCGGCCTTTTCGCGCGCGGGCTGCAACGCGTGGTCGAGGTGCGTGTTCCAGAAATAGAACTCCCGATCCGTGACGCGGTCTTTGAAGCGCACCCAGGTGACCATGCGCCGGTTGGTGTTGCCCCAGGTGCTGGAGGCGATGACCTCCGGCGTGTCTGACAGCCAGAAGTGGTCGTACTCGATCGGATCGAAGCGCTCGCGCAGATAGAAAATGGCCATGAACTCGCCGCGGCTGCCGCCGTCGCGACCGAGGCCGATCCACTCGTGGCGCGGCAGGTCGGTGGCGAGATCCTTGAGTTGGGCGTAGAGACCCTCC
>CAZYJB010000807.1:0-2776 GCA_964647675.1 uncultured Verrucomicrobiota bacterium
GAGAAGCAACTCATCGGCGAGATCGCGGCCCGGATTGCCGGCCTCGCGAATGTGGACAACCAGCTCGAAGTGAAGCTCACCACGAGCAGCACCGAGTGACTGGTGAAGGAATGAATGACGGAACCTGCAACTCTTACCAGACCCTACACACTATCATGTCAAAGAAATCTGTATTTTGCATCGCGACCTCCTCCGACCAGGCGGATCGCATCGTCGACCAGCTCAAGCTCGCGAACTTCTCCAACAACGACATCTCGGTGCTGTTCCCCGACAAGGGCAGCACCCGTGACTTCGCGCATGAGAAGAACACCAAAGCGCCGGAGGGCGCGATTACCGGTGCCGGCGCTGGTGGGGCCATCGGCGGCGCGCTGGGATGGATCGTGGGAATCGGGGCGCTGGCCATTCCCGGAGTGGGACCTTTCATCGCGGCCGGCCCCATTATGGCCGCGCTCAGTGGCGCCGCCATCGGCGCGGCGGCGGGCGGCATCGCCGGCGGCTTGATCGGCCTGGGTATTCCCGAATTGGAAGCCAAGCGTTACGAGGGGAAGGTCAAGGCCGGCAATATCCTGATGTCGGTCCACACGGAGAGTTCCGAGGAGATCAAGCGGGCGAAGGACCTCTTCACGCGGGCGGGGGCACAGGATATCTGCACCACCGGCGAGGCCGCCGCTCCGAAGGACGGACAGGCTGCTCCCGATCGCACGGCGCGGACGGATGCACCTGCTCACTCCGGCGTCGCCCTGTAGCCGGAAATACACCGCACCAACCCTGCGGCTCGGGATGGCCCGGCCGCAGGAACTGCCTCACACGACACGGAACCAGGATCGCCATGAAGACCAAGACACTGAAGGATCTGTTCCTCGATGAACTGAAGGATATCTACGACGCCGAGCAGCGCATGGAACGTGCGCTTCCGAAGATGGCCAAGGCCGCCACCTGCACCCGCCTGCAAGCAGCGCTGAAAGGTCATCTCACCGAAACCAGGGGGCAGATTGCCAACCTCGAAGCGGTGTTCAAATCCATCGATGAGAACGCCCGGGGTAAGAAGTGCGAAGCCACGATCGGACTTCTGCAGGAGGGCGAGGAGATCGCGGCGGAGTACAAGGACTCTCCCGCCATCAACGCGGCGCTCATCGCTGCCGCCCAGAAGGTCGAGCACTATGAAATCGCCTCCTACGGTTGCCTGCATGAGTGGGCTCAACTGCTCGGACACACCAAAGCGGCGGGGCTGCTGAGGGAGAATCTCAACCAGGAAAAAGCCGCCAATGAGGCGCTGACCGGACTGGCCCGCGCCGGCAACAACGAGGAAGCCCGCGACGGCATCCCGGAAAGTGACACCAGCGGGACCTTGGAGGCCGCAGGGGGCCCAGCCGTTGGCACGGCAGCCAAGCGCCCTCAAGCTCCCGCCGCCACCAGCGGTCCGCGCGAACCAGCGCTGAAGGCGAAATGAAACTCATGCGCGGTTCAACCCGCCGAAACACCATGGCGGGAAAGATCGGGTGGGTGCTGCTGTGGGCGCTCGGAGTTCCGATCCCGATTCTGATCATCCTCTTCCTGATGCGTGGCTGCACGTGATGGCACGAGAGAGTTCCCCGTGTCTCCCGGGTGGGAGACCGCGGTCCCCAGCATCAGGTGGGATCAGGTAGGGTTAGACCCCATGGGACGGTGCGCCTTGCCATCGTAGGTTGTGATTCGCCGGAAGATCAGCTCTCCCAAGCAGGTCCTGGCCGTTGAACTTCGGATATCCTGACTCTCCCTTGAAGCCCATCAGAACGATCCAATTGATGCTGAGAGCAAGTCTGAAAGCGGCCGTGGTTTCGGCGGCGGTCGTCGTCGCCTCCGCCCAATCCGGGAGCCCGATTTCCACCACCGCCAATGGTCCGCCCCATGCGAAGCATGCCTTCTCCAGTTCGGTCACGATTCGCGCGCAGCCCCTGAAGGACGCTGGCAAGGCAACCGACATCATCGGCGCCCGGGTCAACAACTATCAGAACGCAGAGCTCGGGCGGGTCGACGATCTGTTGGTCGATCTGGAATCGGGTCGGATCGCCAAAGTCATTGTGTCCACGCGGCGTCCCGGGGGAGTCGCGCCCGCCCTGACCGCGGTGGCCCCGGGGGCGATGTATCGCGATCCCGTCCTGCGCGTCATACAACTCGACGCGGAACCCGGAAAGTTCGAGGAAGGTCCCTCCTTTGACTTCAGCCGGTGGTCGGAAAGCGGTGACACCAACCGAATCGGCACGGTTGAACCGAGTGAGGAAAGGTTCGTGAATCGGATTCGGAAGGTCTCGACGCTCCTTGGAAGGCCGGTGGCCAATCTCGAGGCACAGATTCTGGGCAAGATCGACAATCTCGTCGTGGACCTACGCGCGGGCCGCATCGTAGCCGTGATTCTGTCGGCGGGCGGTTTCATCACCGCCGGAGATCTCCTCAACGCCGTCCCACCGACTGCCTTGCGGTTCTCACCGGATGGCACCGTGCTGACGCTCGATGCCTCGAAGAAAGCTTTCGACAGCGGCCCCAGCTTTCGGGCGTCCCAGTGGCCCGACTTCGGCCAGTCCGGGTTCTCGGCCAGCATCTACCGCGCCTATCATCTGCAACCCTACTTCGAAACAGCCGCCGAGCGCGAATGACTCGCCGTGGGAGGGATGCAGCAGCGTTCCACGCGCGATCCCTCGCGCATTCTTTATCTCCCATGAAGACACTCCAGAATCTGTTTCTCAACCAGCTGGCCGACATGTACGACGCAGAGCGCCGGATCGCGACCGCCCTGCCC
>CAZYJB010000808.1:0-2772 GCA_964647675.1 uncultured Verrucomicrobiota bacterium
GCGCGGCCTCTGGGCATCGGCTCCAAGCTTTGGCGACTCGGTCGCCGGCATGTGTTGGTGGCGTCGTTGCTCGCGCTCGTGATGTTCCTGCTCGTCGCCGTTGCCGTGGTCGCCACGCTCTCGGCCTGGCGCGTGGCGGAATCGAATCGGGCCGAGCGCCTTCAGCGGCAGGAGACGGAGGACGCCAACCGGGCGTTGCGGGAGACCGTGAACCTCCATGAGTTGCGACAAGCGGAGGATGGTTTCACCTCCGGCGACGCGGGGCGCGGGCTGGCGCACCTCGCGGCGGTCCTCCGTCGCGACCCGTCGAATGAGATCGCGGCGTCGCGACTGCTCTCCGCCTTCCTCCACCGCAACTGGGCGCTTCCCAGCGTCAGCCCACCCTCCCATGCGCAGCGGGTGAACCGGGTTGCCTTCACCCCCGATGGTCGATACCTGGCGAGCGGGAGTGACGATGGGACGGTTCGCCTCTCCGACGCTTCCAACGGAGCAGCCCTGGCGGCGCTGCCTCATGGCGCACGGGTCAGCGCGGTGCGCTTCGATTCGATCGGCCGCCGGTTGGTCACCCTCTCCGACGATGGCACCGCCCGCCTTTGGATGGCGACCAACGGCATGGCCATCGGTGAGCCGCTGCGCCACGGCGCGGCTTTGATCGGCGCGGAGTTCAGCCGCGGCGACCGCCGTCTGGTGACCGTCGCTGTCGATGCTTCGATCCGTGTGTGGGATGCCGACACCGGGGCCCTTCTTCGCCAGAGTCGCGAGCTCCCGTCGACCGCCAAGGTGGTCTGCTTCAGTCCCGACCGGACCCGCATCGTGACCGCCGACGCGGGCGGCAGGATTCGCATGTGGACTGCGGAGTTGAACCCGGTTTTGCCCTCGATCCGTGCGCATGGCGACGCGATCCAGGCCCTGGCGTTCAGCGCCGACGGCCAGAAGCTGGTGTCGTCCAGTGCCGATGGAACCGCCTGTCTTTGGGATGCGCGGACGGGCAGGCGCCTGGGCCCGGTTCTCATTCATCGCGGCCACCACCCGCCGCTCTGGCACGCGACGTTCAGTCCGGACGGACGGCGATTGCTGACCACGGCGGAGGACGGTACCGCTCGGATCTGGGATGTGGAGACGGGTCAGCCGGTGGGTGATTTCCTCAAGCACGACGGCGGCGTCGTCTTTGGCGAATTCAGCCCGGATGGGGAGATGATCATCACGACGTCGATGGACAACTCGGCGCGGCTCTGGTCGACGCGATGGGGAACGCAGCTCTGCCAGCCGTTGCGGGAACGGGACGCCATCCTCCACGCCGCCTTCAGTCCCGCCGGCAGTCACGTCGTCACCGCGTGTTCGGATGGCGCGGTGCAGATCTGGGAAATCCAACGATTTCCCTCTCCCTGGCACGAGTTGCGCCATGAGGGGCCGGTGAATACGGCGGTCTTCGATGCCACGGGACGCCTTGCCCTGACCGCCTCGTCCGATCGCACGGCACGCCTCTGGCGCACTGCGGATGGTCAACCGGCGCACGAGCCGCTCCAACACGACGGACCGGTGGTGCAGGCCGCGTTCAGCCGGGATGGCCGCCTCGTCGCGACGGTGGTCGCCGATGGAACGGTATTCGTCCGGGACGTCTCGCCGGGAGCGTCCAACCGAATCGTCCTGCACCATGGACGCCCGGTGTCGTCGGTGGATTTTTCGCGGGACGGCGGGCGTCTTCTGACGGCCTGCGACGATGGCGCGGCACGTCTCTGGGGCCTGCCCTCCGGGGATCTCGCCGTTGAACCCCTTCAACACACGGCGGCGGTTGTCCACGCGCGGTACAGTCCCGACGGCGAGCGGATCGCGACGGCGACGGCAGAGGGAACGGTCCTGATTTGGGACGCGGCGAGCGGCCGGGTGCTCATGGGTCCGCTCCGGCATCGAGCCAAGGTTCATTCATTGGAGTTCAGTTCGGATGGCACCCGCGTCGTCACGGCGTCTTCGGACGATTCGGCGATCGTCTGGGACGTGCGAACTGGTGCGCCCGTCGTCCCGCCGCTCCATCATTTGCGGACCGTCGAGCACGCGGCGTTCAGTCCGGATGGTCGGCGCGTCCTGACCGCCTCGCTGGATCAGACGGTGCGCGTTTGGGACATGGTGACGGGGCAGGCCACGACCTCGCCGCTCGACCACCGGACGCCCGTATCCGAAGCGTGGTTCAGTCCGGACGGGCGCCGTATCCTCACCGTGGCCTGGAGTCAGACGGTGCGCCTCTGGGATGCGAGAACGGGGTGGCCAATGAGTGAGGCTCTTTGGATGGGCGGCTTTGTCACCAGCGCACGGTTCGAGGCCACGGGTGGGCGAATTCTGGCGGGCTCCCACTCGGGCCTGGCTCGGATCTGGACCATTCCGTCGCCACCAGCGCCCGTGCCCGGGTGGCTGCCCGGCTTTGCGGAGGCAATCGGCGGCATTCGCCTCGGTGAGTTGGGGAACATCGAGATTGTTCCGCGCGAAGGCGTTCTCCTCGAGACGACGCGTCGCCTCGAGGATCCCGGCGATGGATTCCACGAGCGGGTGGCCCGATGGCTGCTCATGGATGGAGCTCGCAGGAGTCGGATGCCCGCGGGATTCATCGGATCCGATTCCCGGTAATCCCCGGGCACCGTTGCTTAGTGGTATGCATGAAGCCTACCGCGCGCGGAGCGAGGTGGCTTCCTGCATCCATGAAAAACCTTGCTGGCAATCGCTCGGGCGGGTCCGTGCCATCGTGGCGACCTTCCTACCTCGGCTCGGGGTGGTGGCGCC
>CAZYJB010000809.1:0-2772 GCA_964647675.1 uncultured Verrucomicrobiota bacterium
ACCTCGTGATTGCCGACCGGACCGCGCGGGCCCAGGTCCACCTCGGTTCCGCCTCCGGAGTCTTCGCGCGCGTCGAGAGCGGTCCGCTTCCGGGCGGGACGACCGCCGCCAATGGACTCGCCCTGGCCGACTACGATCGCGACGGCGACCTCGATGTCCTCTTCTCGAACTGGGAGGGCTCCGGGCCGCCTGCGTTGTTCCGCAACACGGTCACCGGCCGGCATTACCTCCGCGTTCGTCTGGTCGGCGTTCGGTCCAACCGCCAAGGCATCGGGGCCAAGGTTCGCGTCCTTGCGACCTACGACGGCGCCGAGCGTTGGCAACTACGGCAGGTGGGCGCCGAGGACGCCCTGGGTTCCCAGGAAGCCATCGCCCACTTCGGACTCGGCACGGCCGCGCGAGCGACGCGAATACGCATCGAATGGCCCTCGGGCGAAGTCCAGGAGCTGGTGGACGTGGCGGCCGACCAAACGCTGGTGGTTGAGGAACCCGGACCGCCGCCCCCACCTCCGACGAACCTCGCGTTCGAAGCGGTCACGGATGCGGTGCTTGACGGAGTCGAGCGCGGGATCTTCGGCGCGGCCTGGGGTGACTTCGACCGCGACGGGAGACCCGATCTGTATCTGGCAGCGCTGGATCCCGGTCCGGGCATCCTGCTCCGGAACCGTGCCGGCGGATTTGAGTCGATCTCGGACGGACCGGTGATCACGGATCCGGGGCAGCGGGCCGCCGCGGCGTGGGGCGACCTCGATCGCGACGGCGATCCCGATCTCTTCGTGGCGAAGGCCTACGGCGAGACGGATCTCCTCTATCGAAACGATGGGACCAACGGGCTCTCCCCGATCACGGGCGCGGCCACCACCACGCCGACCCTGGGCATCTCCGCTCTGTGGTTCGACTATGACGCCGACGGTCACCTCGACCTCCTGGTGACGACCGGCGGCGGCTCGGGCGCCGAACCGAACCGGCTCTACCGCAACTCGGGATCCGCGCTTGTCCCGGTGGTCGAGCATGCCTTCACGGAGGAGAGCCGTTACAGTCACGGTGCGGCCTTCGCTGACTTTACCAGGGATGGACTCCCGGACCTGTTCGTCGCGAATGCCTACGGCCCGCCGTCGCTCTTCCGAAATCTGGGCGGCGGTGACTTCCAAAACCTCGCGGGCACAGCCCTCAGTCCCGCCACCCTGCCCGAAGGCAGCACGCTGCCGGTCTTTGCCGACTTCGACAACGACGGCGACTTCGACCTGTTCCTGCCGACCGGCAATAGCACGAGTCTTTATTATGAGAATCCCGGGAATGGCCCGCTCACCGCCCGCGCCCTTTCGCCACTGACCGACCAGGTCGCTCCCATCGCCGGAGCCATCGCCGAGGACTTCGACAACAACGGCTGGATCGACCTGCTCACCGTGAGCCGCGACGGCGCCCATCGTCTCTATCAGGCCACCGGCGCGGGTCGGTTCGAGGTGCGCGCCCCCAACGCCATCACCGACAGTCTCAAGCCGGCCAACGGCGTCGCGGCGGCGGATTACGATCTCGACGGTGATCTCGACGTCCTGCTCACAAGCTGGCCCTCCGTCGGCGCCCCGACGCTTTTCCGCAACGACAGCGGCTCCAACCACTGGTTGCGCGTCCGCCTCGTGGGCCGCCGGTCCAATGCCGACGCCATCGGCGCGGTCCTCCGCCTCACCACCCGGCCGTCCGTCGCTTCCGGCGAGGAACTTCGTCAGATGCGCCAGATTGGCGGCTTCGATGCCGGCGGCTCCGGAGAATCGATCGCCCATTTCGGCCTCGGCACGGCCATCATCGCCGACCTCGAGATCCGATGGCCCTCCGGACGCCGCCAGGTGTTGTATGGCGCCTCCGCGGATCAGGTGCTCATCGTGCAGGAACCCGATCTCTCCCAGGCCCAGTCCGAGATGCTCGGGCCACCCACCCTGAATAGGCAGACCGGGCTCTTCACCCAATCCGTCACGCTGTCCCCGCTCCCTTACGCCGCTGCCCAGACGCTTGAGGTGGTCATCACCAACTTGCCGGCCGGCGTCCGTTGGCTGGAGGCAACCTCCGTCACCTCGCTCGGTCCCGCGGTCCAGCTCACGACGCCGCCCAACGCCGGACAGGTCCAGACCCTGACCTTCTCCTTTCTCAGTCCCGGACGCCGCCCCCTCCCGGCTCTCACCTTTCTCGTGCGGGAGACGGTGCGCCAGGAAACGCCCGAGCCAACGGGCGCGATCCTCGCCATTCAACAGACCAGAACGCTTGCGGACGGCTCGGTCCTCGTCGAGTTCTCCAGCACGCCGGGCGACCGGTACGCGGTGCAGTTCTCTACCGACCTGATCCGCTGGACCACTGCCCAAAGCACCGTCCTGGCGGGCGGCAACCGGACGGTCTGGATCGATGCCGGGCCCCCCCCCACCCCCGCTCACCCCCAGACTGGACCCTCGCGCTTCTATCGCGTCGTGCGCCTTCCCGGGCCGTGACGTTCGACGGCCCGCACCGCGCCATTTCCATCGCCGAACAGAATCCCGCTCCATGAATCCGGCCATTCCCCGCCTGCCCGCGCTGTGGCCCGCCTGCGCGATCGCCTCGGTTCTGTGCCGGATGGCCGCCGCCGCCCAGGATCCGGCTGCCACCGATGATTTCGAACGCCCGCAACACCAGTGGCAGATCGGCGCGCGAGTCGGTCTTCATCTGTCCTTCGACTTTGCCACCCGCGCGCCCGCGCTGATCGCGAGCCTGCCGTCCTTCGCGCGACGCGGGGAGTTTCGCGGCATC
>CAZYJB010000810.1:0-2766 GCA_964647675.1 uncultured Verrucomicrobiota bacterium
TGGACTCAGGATCAATACTACCAACTCTCGCAGTTCTTCGCGCAGGTCGACCGCACCCGCGACGAGGCCAGCGGCAATCGCACCATCGGCGGTACCGCCGTCGAGGGCGCCAAGCCGCTGTTCGAGACGATCTCCGACCGCGCGGACGGGGGCGTGAAGCACGACCGCACCGGCAAGGTGGTGGCCCCCGCCTTCCCCTACACCGCCTCGCACTCCACCCCCACCAACGCACCACGTCGCCAGGCGCTCGCGGATTGGATGACGGCCTCGGACAACCGCTACTTCGCCTCCAGCTACGTGAATCGTCTCTGGGGCTACCTCCTCGGCGTCGGTCTCATCGAACCGCTCGATGACATCCGCGCCGGCAATCCGCCTTCCAACCCCGAACTGCTCGACCATCTCACGCGCGAGTTCGTCGAGAGCGGTTTCAACACGCGCCACATCCTGCGGCAGATCTGCCAGTCACGCGCCTACCAGCTTTCCCTCACCTCGCATCGCTGGAACGAGGACGACCACATCAACTTTTCGCACGCCCTGCCGCGGCGCCTCCCCGCCGAGGTGCTGCTCGATTCGGTGTACCGCGTCACCGGCACCACGCCGGAGTTCCCGGGGGCCCCGCCCGGCACGCGTGCCGCGCAACTCGTCGACTCGGCCATCGACCTGCCCAGCGGATTTCTCGCCAATCTTGGCCGCCCGGCGCGTGAGAGTTCCTGCGAATGCGAGCGGTCCAACGACATCAAACTCTCCTCGGTCATGTCGTTGCTCAGCGGTCCCGCGGTCTCCGATGCCATCCGTGATCCGCAAAACGCCCTCGCGCAGCTCGCCGGTTCGCAAACGAATGACCACCGGCTGGCCGACGAACTCTTCGTGCGCATCCTCAACCGGCCTGCGTCGGAGCCCGAACTCGACACGATCTCGCGTCTCACCCTCGACCTCGAACAGGAACACGCCGGCCTCGGGAAGGCGCTGGAGACCGCCGAACAGGAGTGGGCTGCCCGTAAACCGCAACTCGACCGCGACCGCGCACAAGCCGTCGCGCGCGCCGAGAACGCCCTCGCCACCCATCTCGTTGAACGCGCCGCGCCGCTCGCCGCCGCCCAACGCGCCCGCCTCGAACGCATCGCCACCGCCGAATCCACCCACCGCGACGCCCTCGCCGCCCGTTCGTCGCTGGCGGCAGACTGGGAGGCCGCCCTCGACTCCAACCGCCTCGCCACCGCCTGGATCCCACTCGACCCAAAGGATCTCTCCGCCACCGGCTCCGCGCGTTTGCAGAAGCTGCCCGACGGCTCCATACGATCCACTGCCAGCGTGGGCGAATTGCCGAACTACACGGTGACCGCGGAAACCTCCGTCGCCGGCATCACCGGCGTCCTGCTCGAGGTGCTCCCCGACGCGTCGCTGCCGGCTTTCGGCCCGGGCCACAAGGACGGCAGCTTTGTGCTCGCCGAGTTCACCACCGAACTGGCCTCGCGCACCAACGCACAGGCGTTCGCGCGCTTGAAGCTTCCCACGGCGGCCGCGGACTTCTCGGCCCCGGAATTCGACGTGGCCCAGGCCGTCAATGGCATCCGCGAACAGGGCCGCCGTGATGGCTGGAGCATCGGCACCGCCACCGGACGACCGCACTGGGCCGCGTTTGCCCTCGAGAAGCCGGCCGGAGACACCAACGGGTCGATTCTGCGCTTCACGCTCGTGCATGCCTTCGAGGCGCCGCATGAAGTGGGACGCTTCCGCCTCTGGATCACCACCAGCGCCCAGCCCACTCTGGAAGGCCTGCCGCAGGAGATCCTCACCATCGTCAACACACCCGCACGCCGGCGCACCCCGGTCCAACTCGACCGGCTCCAGGCCTACGTCGCCTCCCGCGAACCCGACCTCCTGGCGCACCAGTTCCGCCTTGAGCTCGCGCGTGCGCCGCTGCCCGAGGATGAGAAACTCAAGGAACTGGAACGGACGCTCACGCTCGCCAGCCGCCCGGTGCCGGTGGATGCCCGCGTGCTCCAACTCCGTCTGGACCTCGCCGCCAGCGCCGCGCAACTCAGGCAACGGCGGCTCACCGCGACCCAGGACCTCGCTTGGGCCCTGATCAACACGCCCGCTTTCCTGTTCAATCGTTGACCCCGTCGTTCACACGGCAATCCACTCCCTTCCCCTGCCATCCCCAACCCCCTCCCGCCATGATCCGACTCCCCGGTGGCAATTGTTCCGACCTCTGCGATACCCACGCCGGCATGACGCGCCGCGACCTCCTGCGTCTCGGCGGCTCGTCCCTGCTCGGGCTTTCCCTCGGACAGATGCTGCGCCTCACCGCGCGTGGCGCCGAGGCCACCGCCGCGGCCACGCCCGGCTCGACCGCACCCGGCTGGGGCAAGGCGAAGAGCCTCATCATGGTCTACCTCCAGGGCGGCCCGAGCCATCTCGACCTGTGGGATCCAAAGGAAAACGTCCCGGACAAGATTCGCAGCCCATTCAAGAACATCAGCACGATGATCCCGGGCACCCAGTTCACCGAACTCCTGCCCCACCTCGCGAAGGTCAACGACCGGTTCACCATGATCCGGTCGATGAGCTACACGCCCAACGGCCTGTTCAATCACACGGCCGCGATTTACCAGATCATGACCGGGTACACGACCGACAAGGTCTCGCCCTCAGGCCAACTGGAACCGCCCAGCCCCAAGGATTTCCCGAATTTCGGCTCCAACATCATCCGCCTCAAGCCCGCCACCGAGCCAATGCTGCCGCTGGTCATGCTGCCACGCC
>CAZYJB010000811.1:0-2762 GCA_964647675.1 uncultured Verrucomicrobiota bacterium
GAAATCACGCTCCTGCTCGGCATTCCGAATCCGCTCGAGGGCGGCCGTCCTCTCCGATTCGCCAACGACGACGCGCAACCTTTCCGCCCCGGTTGGCTGACGCTCGGTACTGTAGGGGTCCCATGATTTGCTGATCGGGGACTTTGGCGATGGCATCGGAGGAAGCAGGCGCGCGGGTACGAGACCTCCGTATCCCATCTGCGCTCACCTGCGTCATCTGTGGATACGACCCCTCAAGGAAAGGCACCAAGAACCATCCACAGATGAGCGCAGATGGAGATGCCAGGCTCCGCCTCAGCACCTAGCCATTCGAGGAATCACCATGTCCGAAGTCACCCAGATCCTGCGGGAAATAAGGGACGGCAATCAGCAATCGGGGGAGCAACTGCTTTCGCTGGTCTATAGCGAACTGAAGCGGATCGCCGCGCAGAAGATGGCTGGGGAGGCGCCCGGCAACACGCTCCAGCCGACGGCGCTGGTGCATGAGGCCTGGATCAAGCTGGTGGGCGAGGGCGACCCCCACTTCGAGAACCGGGCGCACTTCTTTACGGCAGCCGCGGAAGCGATGCGGCGCATCCTGGTCGACGCGGCGCGGCGCAAGCAAACGGTGAAGCGAGGGAGTGGGGCGGGTCGTGAGGAGTTGAAGGAGGAGCACTGGGTGGAACATGGGCCGTCGGAGGAACTGCTGGCGGTCAATGAAGCGCTTGACCTTCTGGCGAAGGAGGAACCCAGTGCGGCCAATCTGGTTAAACTGCGCTACTTCGTCGGAATGAGCATGAACGAGGCGGCGACGACGATGGGAATGCCCCTGCGAACCACCGAGGCCCTGTGGACCTTTGCGCGGGCGTGGCTCAGGCGCCAGATTGGGCGACAGCATTCGATCTGCGAGCCGAGATGAAAGTTTGCGGGCGGCGCTCGGTTTTTCCGCCTGTTACGTCGGCGAAATGTCGGAAACGATGAAATGAACCGGGAACGCGAGATCTTCCTCCAAGCGCTGGAGCAGCCCAGCGAGGCTCGAGGCGCGTTCGTGGAACGCGCCACCGCCGGCGATCTGAGCCTCAAGCAAGCCGTCGAGGACCTGATCGCCCATCATCGGGCGGATACCTTCCTCGAAAGCGGCGCGGCGGGGGTTCTCCGCGAATCGTTGGAGGCCGCGGGGAACCTCACCCCGGGGGAGGAGCGCATTGGGGACTTCATCGGACGGTACAAAATCCTGGAGAAGATCGGCGAAGGCGGTTTCGGGGTGGTCTACCGCGCCGAGCAAACCGAACCGGTACGCCGCCATGTCGCACTCAAGGTGATCCGGGTCGGGATGGACACCAGGAGCGTGGTGGCGCGGTTCGAGGCGGAACGCCAGGCGCTGGCGCTCATGGATCATGCCAGCATCGCCCGTGTTCTGGACGGCGGTGCGACGAACCTGGGGCGTCCCTTCTTCGTCATGGAACTGGTTCGCGGCGTTCGAATCACGGAGTATTGCGCGGCCAACCAATTGCCGCTCGAGGCCCGGCTGGAGCTGTTCATTCATCTTTGTCACGCGATTCAGCACGCGCACCAGAAGGGAATCATTCATCGCGACCTCAAGCCATCCAACGTCCTCGTCACTCTCCAGGATGGAAAAGCAGCTCCGAAGGTCATCGACTTTGGAATCGCCAAGGCGATCGAAGAGCCGCTCACGGAAAAGACCGTCCTCACCAACTTCCACGCGTTCATCGGGACTCCTGCCTACACCAGCCCGGAGCAAGCGCAGATGACCGGCTCGGATGTGGATACCCGCAGCGATATCTACTCCCTCGGAGTTCTGCTCTATGAGCTGTTGACCGGGGTGACGCCGCTCGACGGCAAGGAACTGACGCACTCCGGCCTCGATGGGATGCGACGAATGATCCAGGAGGTGGAGCCTCCCACCCCTTCCACTCGGCTGCGACGCATCGTCGCCGAGAATCCGACGGGTCCCGCCCAGGGGGCCGTCGAACGCGATCTGGATTCGATCGTGATGAAATGTCTGGAGAAGGATCGCTCGCGCCGCTACGCGACGGCGCAGCAACTCGCCGAAGATCTCCAGCGATTCCTCGATCATGAACCGGTCATCGCGCGGCCTCCCAGTGTCGCGTATCGGTTCCAGAAGGCCTTTCGACGCCATCGCACGGCTTTTGCGACCGCGTCGGTGATTCTGCTTCTCGTGGTCGCCGGCACGGTGGTCAGCGGATGGCAGGCCTTGCGGGCGACCGAGGCAGAACGCAGCGCGGAGGCGGGACGAAGGCGCGAGGAGGTGCTGCGGATGAACGCAGAACGCGAGCGCGAGTCCGCTCTGCAATCAAAGACCCTGGCCGAACTGAATGAGTATGTGGCGGACGTCAATCTGGCCCATCAATCGATACTCAGCGGAAACCTGGCCCGCGCGAAGGATCTGCTGGCCAAACATCAGGCGGTAGGCGCGAAGCGTTTCGAATGGAGATATCTCTGGCACGCTGCGCAGGGCGATGAACATCAAGTCATTGCCCGGGAGGCATCGAGCATTCTTTCACTCGCAATCTCGCCCGACTTTCTCGTCGTTGGCCTGCGCAATGCCGTCAACCTCTACAGTCCGAGAACTGGCAACCTCCTGAAAACCCTGGCGAAACCCGGAAACTCCGTCGCCCTGTCCTCGGACGGATGGCTGGCAACGTCAGGAAAAACCAGTGTGCGGGTGTGGCGGCCTTCGGATTGGGTGGAGACGCTCGTCCTCACAAATCACTCTTCTCCGGTGGCCTTTTCCACCGACG
>CAZYJB010000812.1:0-2757 GCA_964647675.1 uncultured Verrucomicrobiota bacterium
GGGTGGTTGCGCACATGCTCGAAGGGCGCACCGATCTCCTCCTAGCCATGGCGCGTAATAAGGTCCGCCTCGCGATCATGGCGTGGAACGAATTCACCACCGACGTTCCGGAACACGCGCACCTCAAGCCGCGCGTTTTCTGGGATCGCCGCGCACGCGGGCTGGGCGCCACACCGTCCGCGCCCGCCGTGAGCGCGGGCGAAGAGAACGTGCTCGATTACCCCGGCGATCCCTATGCCACCGAGAGCATTCTCATCCACGAGTTCGCTCATGCCATCCACCAGACCGGACTGAACACCGTCGATCCCACCTTCAATGCACGGTTGGTCGACGCCTATCGTTCCGCCACCAACGCCGGCCTCTGGAAGGGCACCTACGCCGCCGTGGATCCGCAGGAGTACTGGGCCGAATGCGTGCAGTCGTGGTTCGACGACAACCGCGAGAACGACGCGCTGCACAATCACGTCAATACGCGCGCCGAACTGCGCGCCTACGACCCGCGCGCCGCGGGTCTCTGCGAGGAAGTGTTCGGCGACCGCGCGTGGCGTTACCTGCGTCCCGCGCGTCGGCCCGCCGCGGAACGTACACACCTCGCCGGTTTCGACGCCACCTCCGCGCCCACCTTCCGCTGGCGCGAAGAAGGCATCCCCGACCAGCCGCGCGTGCTCATCCAGACCGCCGAAGGCGATATCGAACTCGAGCTCGACGCCCAGGCCGCCCCCAGGACCGTGGCCAACTTCCTGCGCTACGTGCACGAGGGCTGGTACGCCGACGGCACGTTCTTCCGCACAGTGACGGACGCCAACCAGCCGACCAACCAGGTACGTATCGCCGTGATCCAGGCCCAGGCGAATCCCGCGAAGACCAACCTCTTCCTGCCTTCCATCGCGCTCGAACGCACGCGCGATACCGGTCTCCGTCACCTCGACGGCACGGTCTCGATGGCACGCAATGTCCCCGACTCCGCCCAGCACCATTTCTTCATCTGCATCGGCGACCAGCCCGAGCTGGATTTCGCCGGACGCCGCAATCCCGACGGCCAGGGCTTCGCCGCCTTCGGCCGCGTGGTGAAGGGCATGGACGTCGTGCGTCGCATCCACTCGGCGCCCGCCGAGGGACAGATGCTTCGCACCCCCGTCCGCATTCAGCGCGCCATCCGCCAGAACTGAACGGGATTCCTCTGCCGCCCACCCTCCAATGAACCCGCCACCCGTTCTCCCGAGGTGCCTGCACTCGCTCCGCGTGCGGCTCGTCGCGATGACCTCGATGCTGTTGCCGTTGGCAGGACACGGTGTCTCCGCCGCCGAGCCCGAGGCCAATGCCGCCTGGCTCGCGGAACGCTACACCAAGTACGAGCACCGCATTCCCATGCGCGACGGCGTGCGGCTCTTCACGCAGATCCTGGTTCCCAAGGATACGTCCCAGATCTGGCCCATCCTGCTCACGCGCACGCCGTACTCGCTGCGGCCCTACGGCGTCGACGCGTTCCAGGACCCGGGCGGATCCTTCGAATCATTCGCACGCGACCGCTTCATCCTCGTCGAACAGGACGTGCGCGGGCGCCACGGTTCCGAAGGCGACTGGATGGAGATGCGCCCATTCAAGACCGCGAAGAACGGCCCCCAGGACACCGACGAATCCACCGACACCTGGGACACCCTCGAGTGGCTGGTCAGGAATGTGCCTCGCAACAACGGCCGCGCGGGCATCCTCGGCATTTCCTACCCGGGCTTCTATGCGTCGATGGGCATGATCGACTCGCATCCCGCCCTCAAGGCCGCCTCGCCACAGGCGCCCATCGCGGATCTTTTCCAGGGCGACGACGTCTCGCACAATGGCGCGTTCTTCCTCGCGGCCAACTTCGGGTTCGCGCACTTCTTCGACCAGAAACTCCAGGACCCCCTGCGCGACACCGCCGACGGCTTCAAATATCGCACGCCCGACGGGTACCAGTTCTTCCTCGAACTGGGTCCGCTCTCGAACGCGGATTCCCGGTACTTCAAGGGCGCGCATCCGACCTGGAGCCTGGCCATGGATCACCCCGTCTACGACGAGTTCTGGAAGGCGCGCAACATCCGCCCCCACCTGCGCAACGTGCGTTGCGCGGTCATGACCGTCGGCGGCTGGTTCGACGCCGAGGATCTCTCCGGCGCGCTCGAAACCTACCGGTGGACCGAACGCCAGAACCCCGGCATCACCAACCTCCTGGTCATGGGACCCTGGAGCCACGGGCAATGGGACGGGGCCTCCGGGGAATCCCTCGGCCACGTCCACTTCCGCTCCAAGACTGCCGAGTACTACCGCGAGAGGATCGAACTGCCCTTCTTCCGACGCTTCCTCAAAGACGACACCAACGCGCCGTTGGCCGAGGCGCACGTCTTCGAGACCGGCACGCACGAGTGGCGGCGCTTCGACCAATGGCCGCCCGCCCAAAGTTCCGAACGCACGCTGCACTTGCGCGCCGGGGGCGGGCTCGACTGGACCGCCGCCGACGCGCCCGGTACCGAATTCGAGGCAATCGTCAGCGACCCATCCCGCCCCGTTCCGCACAGCACCAAGGTGACCACCGGCTACGACAACACCTACATGGTCGGCGACCAACGCTTCGTGGCGCGGCGCCCCGACGTCCTCGTCTACCAGACCGACGTGCTCGAGGAGGACCTCACCGTCGGCGGACCGATCCAGGTGTCACTGCACGTCGCCACCACCGGCACCGACGGCGACTGGGTGGTGAAGTTCATCGACGTTTATCCCGGC
>CAZYJB010000813.1:0-2749 GCA_964647675.1 uncultured Verrucomicrobiota bacterium
GTGGTGAAGACCTTGGCGGTTGCGACCGGCTGCGCGCCGTGGCCGATCTGGATGCCGGTGGGCACCTGGTTGCCGCCGCCCTGCTGGGCGCCGGCGGAGCGTGCCGTCTGGTAGAGGAGATCCTGGAACTCGATCTTGCTCTTCTTGAAGCCGGTCGTGTTGACGTTCGAGAGGTTGTTCGCGATGACGTCGAGGTTCATCTGCTGGGATTGCATCCCAGCCGCCGAGGAGTAGAGCGCGCGCATCATACGAAGATCGGGTCAGAGACTCAGTTGGCTTCGACCGTATTGATGATCTTGGACATTCGCTCGTCCTGGATCGTCACGGCGCGCTGGTTGGCTTCGAAGGAGCGCATGGCAGCGAGCAGGTTGGCCATTTCGGCCACGGCCGAGGTGTTGGCCGACTCGAGCCAGCCCTGGCGCACCGTGCTGGTGGTGGACGCCGTTGGATTCGCGGAGGGATCGTCCGCCAGGAACAACTCGCCGTTGAGCGCGGAGAGCTTCGACGTATCGGCGAACTCGGTGAGCTTGAGGCGGCCCTTGAGATCGGCGCCCTGGCTGAGGTCCCCGTTCGGCGAGACCGAGATCGGGGCGGGATTGCGCGGATCGAGCTGGATGGGACCGGCATCGCCGAGCACCGGGTAACCCTGCTTGGTTACCAGTTGGCCCTGCGGATTGATGGCGAACTCGCCGGAGCGGGTGAAGGCGCTGGAACCGTCGGGAAGCTGGACCTCGAAGAAGCCGGCGCCCTGGACTCCGATGTCGGTGGGTTGTCCGGTGAAGCGCATTTCGCCCGCGCGAAAGTTGGTGATGTTCTGGGAAGTCGGGATGGCGAAGTGCTGCGGTCCCTGCGGATTCCGCACCGTGAAGTCGCCCAGGGACCCGGCGGCGACCGAGCCGAAGGAGATGTCCTGTTTGCGGAAACCCGGGACGGAGCTCGAAGCGAGGTTTTCGGCAATGGCCTCCTGCCACCGCGCATTCGCACTCAGCGCCGACGCCGACTGGTAGAGGCCCACATTCATCCCCATCTGCGAAGCACCACGCGTGCCAAGACCGGAAGTGCCGTGTTTCCAGCCATCTTGCCGCGCCCCAGGGGGATCGTGGCAAATCCTGCTGCCTCGCGACGGGTGGAAATTGCCGGTCCCCTGCCCTCCCGGGATCCCGGGGAGGCTACCGGCAGAAACTGCTGGGGGGGGCGTGCCTGGCGGCGGGAGAAGATCCCGCGCGCGCTCAGTACACGCAGGTCAGCTCGGTCACGCGCCCGCAGGGGCACTCGATGCGAATGCCGACGATACGGTCGCCTTCGCGATCGAGCGTGACCTTGGGCTCGCTGTGCGCGGCGGTGTGGCCGTTGGCGGCTGCCGCGTCACCCGGCGCGTGCGCCGAGGCGTTGGGAAGCAAGGGTGGCTCGGGGCGGGGACAGGGAAGAAACGGTTCGGCGGGACCGGCGCCGGGGACGACCTTGACGCGGAACGAAGGTGCGGTGTCGGAGGCGGGCTTCTTCAGGAGCGGGACGAAATCGCCGGACATGGCAGGCTGGGGCGCTGGAGGGTTCGGGATCAGGATTTGGCGCCGGAAACCTTGAGCATGACGGTCACCCGGCGGTTGATGTCATCGGTCGGCTCATGGTTCGGCATGGGCTGGGTGTCGGCATAACCCGCCACCTTGCGCAACTGGTCGGCCCGGACCCCGTGCTCGATGAGCTTGCGGCGCGCGGCATTGGCGCGATCCGCGGAAAGTTCCCAGTCACCGTAGGTCTCATTCACGATTTTCGAGCCGTGCTCGGTGTGGCCTTCCAGTTCGACCGCAAAGGAGCGGAAGCGCGCGATATCCCACGCGAGGGTGGAGAAGACCCAGGCGCCGTACTCGGTGAAGTCCACCGAATTCTCCTCGAAGATGGGGCGATGCGAGCGGTCGAAGATGCTGATGCGCAGCCCGTCGGGGGTCATTTCGAGTTCGACCGAACGGTGTGAGGGATCTTCGTCCTCGGAGCGCAGGGATTTGAGGAGGTCCTGATTGATGCGGCGCAGCATCTGCAATTCGACGGCCGCGGCGGAGCTGAAGTTGCCGGAGCGATCGCGGTCGAAGGAGTCGTTCTTGTTGGGGATGATGCCCGTGCTTTCCTTGGTGACGGAGGAAAACGGGTGGCGGAAGGCGCGTTCGACGGCCTCCTTGATCTTCTCATCCTGAGCGGTGAGCCAGAGCACAAGGAAGAGCGCCATCATGGCCGTCACGAAGTCGGCATAGGCCACCTTCCAGGCACCACCGCCTCCTTTACCGGCCATGGGACTCCTTGGGGTTCAAAGGGGACTCCTGGCGGCGCGCGAGACGAAGCGGCCGCGGAAGATCGCGTCGTCGCATCGCGTCACTCACTTCTTGCCGGAGCCGACGGATTTGAGCATTTGCTCGAGGACATCGGCCTTGGGTTTGACCTCTGAGTTGAGGCCGCGTCGGGCCACCTCAATAGCCATGAGAGGAGCCATGCCGTTGGCGAAGCCGACGACCGCGGTGGCGATGCAGCGTGTATAGGCCATGGCAGCGGCGTTCATGAAGCCGATGTTGACCGCGAGCGGGTTCATGAAGCCGTAGGAAATAAAAATGCCAAGGAAGGTACCGACCAGTGCGGCGGCGACCTTGTGGCCGATCTCCTCGATCGGGCCCGCAATGGCACCCATCGTGATGACGATGCCCATGACGGCCGCGACGATGCCGAAACCGGGCATGGCGTCCGCGACCTTGCTGAGCACGTC
>CAZYJB010000814.1:0-2748 GCA_964647675.1 uncultured Verrucomicrobiota bacterium
ACATGCATCCAATGCACCCACACGGAGCACTGTTCCAGGTCGTCTCGCGTTCGACATCACCCACGCTCCCACCGGAAGACACCGGCTGGAAGGATACCATTCTCGTTCGTCCGGGAGAGACCGTACGGACTTTAGTGAAGTTCGATGTCCACGAGGGAGCGTTCGTCCTTCACTGCCACAATCTGGAACACGAGGACGGCGGCATGATGCTCAATTTTGATGTGAGCCCATCCATTCCGCCTATCGAAGGACCACGCTTGAGCGTTCGTCACGATGCGCAAGAAATCGTGATCACCGCTCCCCATGATGCAACGGGCTATCGTCTGGAAAAAGCACCTCATCTTGGTGGCGACGCCATATGGTCTCCGGTGACGGCGACTCCCACTCACACCGAAGCTGGCATGGAGTTTCGGATATTAAGGGACGCAACAATCCAATTCTTTCGTCTGCTCGCGCCGTGAGCACGGTTCATGCAAACGTTTGTCGCAATAAGTGATTCGGCGTCGCAGTTAGAACGTGGCGCTGATGCCCGGCATCCTCACCCCATAGATACGCACGAGATGCGCCAAGGTATTTTAACGATCTGCTTCATCACCGCACGCGCAGTCCAGACATCCATGCTTGCTGCACACATGACACGTCGCCTCAACCTTCTCGCGGGGTGGCTGACGGGCGCGGTGCAACCTGGCGTTCAGGTTGTCCAACGTAAAGCCGACCACCGTCGCCGCGTCCTTCGGGGATGCGCCGTCGAGATCCACGCGCTGGAGCAAGTCGCGATTTTGTTCCGGCAAGCCGGGCAGAAACCGCTTAAAGCACTGGCACAAGACCCGTTCGGCGGCGAACTGCGAGCATCCTTATGAGGACCGACCCAATCTGCGGCATGACGGTGAACGAAGCGACGGCCCTGAGCGCCGCGCGCGAGGGCGAGACGTTTTACCTTTGCAGCGAGCATTGCCGGAAGATATTTCTGGCCCAACCACCGTCGAAGGAGAGCAGCGGCGGCTCTTGCGGCGGAGGCAAGGCAAAGGCGGAAAGCGGCGCGGGCGATTGCTGCGGTGAAAAGGCCCAGCACGCGCATCACGCCCGCCCGGATCACGAGCACAACGCGGAGGAGCATTCCTGCTGTGGTGAAAAGTCGGACCACGCCGCGCACTCCCCTGCTCACCACCCCGAGCATTCTCAACACCACCACCACGGCGAGGCGGTGACGCCTTCCGCCGCCGCCAAGTATTTCTGCCCGATGTGTCCGGGGGTGGAGAGCGACAAACCGGGTGCGTGTCCGAAGTGCGGGATGGCGCTGGAACTGAACCCGGCCTGGAAGCCGGCGGCCAAGACCATCTACACCTGTCCGATGCACCCGGAGGTCGAGCAGGACCATCCCGGTACTTGCCCCAAATGCGGGATGGCGTTGGAGCCGAAGACCGTCACGCCCGAAGTGGAGGAGGACGATTCCGAACTGCGCGACATGACGAGGCGGTTCTGGATCGGCACGGCGCTGACCTTGCCAGTTTTCATCGTTGCGATGGCGCACATCATACCCGCGTGGAGTCATGTTGAATGGCTGAATGGAGAAGTCTCGCGGTGGGGGCAGTTCATTCTCAGCACGCCGGTCGTTCTGTGGGCAGGCTGGCCGTTCTTCGTGCGCGGCTGGCGTTCACTCGTGAACCGCAGTCTGAATATGTTCACGCTCATCGCGCTGGGCGTGGGCGCGGCGTTCGCCTTCAGCGTGGCGGCGATGTTGTTCCCGCAGGCGTTCCCACCCGCAGCGGGACACACTGGTAAACCTGCGATCTATTTTGAGGCTGCCGCCGTCATCACCGTGCTCGTCTTGCTCGGCCAGGTGCTCGAACTCCGCGCTCGGCGACGCACTAGTGGAGCGATCAAAGCGTTGCTGGGCCTCGCACCGAAGACCGCGCGTCGTGTCACACCAAATGGGGATGATGATGTGCCGCTTGATGCCGTGCATCCCGGCGACCATCTGCGGGTGCGACCCGGCGAGAAGATTCCCGTAGATGGCGAAGTCGTCGAGGGCCGCACGTCGGTTGACGAATCCATGCTTACCGGCGAGCCGATTCCCGTGGAGAAGGTCGTCGGCGCGAAAGTGTCAGGCGGCACGGTCAACACCACGGGCGGCATCGTGATGAAGGCCGAGCGAGTCGGAAGCGAAACGATGCTCGCGCAAATCGTGAATCTGGTGGCGCAGGCCCAACGCAGCCGTGCGCCGATTCAAGCCTTGGCCGACAAAGTCGCAGGGTGGTTCGTTCCAGCGGTGCTCGCCATTGCCGTGCTGACCTTCGTCGCGTGGATGGTGTGGGGACCGGAATCGCGTCTCGCTTTCGCCATTACGAACGCCGTCGCAGTGCTCATCATCGCTTGTCCGTGTGCGCTTGGACTCGCCACGCCCATGAGCGTGATGGTTGGCATCGGGCGCGGCGCTCAGATAGGCGTGCTCATCCGCAACGCTGAGGCCATTGAGAATCTCGCCAAACTCGACACCCTCGGCGTGGACAAGACCGGCACGCTCACGGAAGGCAAACCCAAGCTCGCGCAGGTGTTGCGCGTCGGCGGCTTTGACGAGAAGGAACTGCTTCACCTCGCCGCATCACTGGAACAAGGCAGCGAACATCCTCTGGCGCACGCCGTCATCGTGGCAGCCCAAGAGCGGCAGCTTCCGCTGGAAGCCGCGAAGGATTTTCAGTCCACCACCGCAGGAGGAGTGGCGGGCACTGTCGCTGGACGCAGGGTGTT
>CAZYJB010000815.1:0-2746 GCA_964647675.1 uncultured Verrucomicrobiota bacterium
GCCTCCGCCGCCCCCCTGCGCAAGGCGGCGATGAAGACCTCTCGTGCCGGTTCGTTCTCCGGCATCGCATCGTCCGAGGGCGCTGCCAGCGGAATGGGAAGGCCCCGTGCGGTCGCCACACGTGCAAGTTCCAGGCGCGCGACGTCGAGTCTTTGGCGCGCTTCCATTTCGTGGGCCGCACTGACCCACGCTCGGCGATCGGGATCGGATGCCGTCGGGGGCAGGGGAACCGGACGGATCTCGAGCGGCGCGAAGGTAAGCAGCTCCGGAACTCCGGGCGGGACGGGACGGGTCCGATCGGGTTGAGATTCCTGGCCGCGCACGAAGCGGAAAGTGGGCGCTTCGGGTTCCCGATCGTACGCGCGTGGAAGGCCCGCCACCGACAGGTCCGCGGTTCCAGGCACCACGTCGAGGCGAACGTGGTACGGCTCGAAGAAGGCGCGGAAGCGGTAGTAATCGAGTTGCGGAATCGGGTCGTACTTGTGGTCGTGGCACTTTGCGCAGTTCAGCGTCAGGCCGAGAAATGCCTTGCCGGTGTGCTCCACCACCTCGTCCATCCACTGGTTCCGGTTGAACAGGAAATACTGCCGCGCGAGATAGCCGCTCGCTCGCATTCGGCCGAGATCGTCGGGATGCGTTTCATCCACCGCGAGCATCAGCCGCACCATCTCGTCATAGGGCACGTCGGCATTCAAGGACTCCACGATCCAATCGCGCCATTGCCAGACATGACGCTGGCTGTTCCTCAGTTGATCCCCCAGGCCATACGCGTCGGAGTATCGCCAGATGTCCATCCAATGCCGGGCCCAGCGCTCACCGTGGCGGGGATCCGCAAGCAGCCGCGTCACCAGGCGTTCATACCAGTCGGGCGTCTTATCCGCCTCGAGCGCGGCGATTTCCTCCCGCGACGGGGAAAGACCGATGAGGTCGAGATACAAGCGGCGCATCAGGGTAAGTCGTGACGCTTCCGCCTGCGCAACGACTCCCGCCGCCACGCGTTCGCGCTCGAGAAAGGCATCGATCGGCGAAGGTTCGCGGAGCGTGGTCGGCAAGGGGGGCAGCGGTGGCCGCACCGGCTTTCGAAATGCCCAGTGATCGCGGGGGGAGGGCTCCGGAGTTTCGTTCGGCGGCGCGATGGCGCCCTCGGTGATCCATCGGCGGAGGAGGGCAAGTTGCGCGGGATCCAACCGCTCCCCCTCGTGCTCAGGCGGCATGCGCTCGTCCGAATCTTCGGTCGACGCCCGCTGCCAGATCAGGCTTCCCTCGGGATCGCCTACGCGAATCGCCGGTCCGGACTTCCCGCCGACACGCATGGCCTCGACGGTGTCGAGGCGTAATCCCGCCTTCTGCTGGAGCGCGCCATGGCAGGCGTAGCATCGCTGCCCGAGTACCGGCTTCACTTTTTCGACATATTCATTCCCGTCGGAGACCACCCCGTCCGCCCAGGCAGGAAGCGAGACCAAGGCCATCCAAAGTGCACACATCGCCCCGACCACCACGCCGGCAGGCGGTTGTTCCGGGCGGACACGGCTTCGAGGACGGGGTTCGGACTCCAGGGCCATTCGGGAACGGCACAGCATCGCGCCGGCGCTGCGCCAAGTCCACCACACAGCACGTCGGCAAACCCTTCAGCAGACTTCCATCCCTGCCGATGACCACGGACGGATCGGACCTCGGACGTCCACCGCCATGGGGCTTCGCAACATTTCCATCGCTGGCGGACATGACGGCTCGCGGAGGGAATGGAAAACCGATGCCACCGCGCTCGGCCTGATCGCGCTGGTGTGCGCGCGTGAGTTGGATGCGACCGCAGTGCATCCCGATGTGCTGCGGGGGTTGGGACACTTCCTGCTCGCCACCCAGCATTCCAGGGAGAGATCTCTCGGGCGTCGCGAAGAGCAAGGACGTCCGCGGCAAGGCGCGAAAACCCTTCCCCGGGAGGGCAAGGTCCTCCTCGCGCTGGCCACGCTCCATCGCGTGGATCCAGATCCGCGTTGGAACGAGCGTGGGCAGGTGGAAGTGGGGACCCACCGCGGCGGGTTCACGAGGACGTTTCCGCGCGAAAGCACCCTCGGCTGTTCGGGCGTCCGTCGGAGCGAGGCGCATCACGAGATCCGCATCGACTACGTGCAACACGCGGTGGCGGCGATGCTGGCATTCGAGTCCCGGCTGCCGGACATGGCGCCAGAGGTGCCCGGCGCGGCAGCCTTCGCCGCCGCGCGCTGAAATTGCTTTTGACCCTGACGTGGTTGGGGCGACAGCCTTGGCGGAATGAAGCGCCTGGCCACCGTTCTGGTTCTGGTTGTCGCGGCCTCGTGTTCCACCCGCATGTCGCCTTCGCCCAAGCTTTCGTACCCGGTCACGCGCAAGGAATCCGTGGCCGACGTTTACCATGGGACGCGGGTGGAGGATCCCTACCGGTGGCTCGAGGACGACCATTCCGAGGAGACCAAGGCCTGGGTTGAAGCCCAGAATCGCGTGACCACCGCGTACCTCGAGTCGATCTCGGAGCGCGCCGCGATCTCCAATCGCCTGACGCAGCTTTGGAACTTCGAGCGTTGGGGCGCCCCGGCGCGGGAAGGCAACGCCTACTTCGTCTCGCGCAACGACGGGCTTCAGAACCAGTCGGTGCTCTACACGATGTCCACGCTCGACGGCCCGCTCCGCGAGTTGCTCGATCCCAACAAGCTCGCCGCCGACGGCACGGTCGCCCTCAGCGGCGCGGCCATCAGTCACGATGGCTCCC
>CAZYJB010000816.1:0-2742 GCA_964647675.1 uncultured Verrucomicrobiota bacterium
CCGGGCCGGCCTCGGTTTCGCGAAGCCAGCCCCCGTGCCGACGGCGATCGTGGGACGCGCGGGGCCCGCGTAGCGCGAGCACCCAGCGGTCGCGTTCGGCGCGCGTGGACGGATAGTCCATCGCGGGCCGGATCTCAGAGAAACTCGTTGTAGAGCGCCTCCAGATACTCCTGGCGGCCGGATTCGAGCCCGTCGACCTCGCCCAGCTTCAGCGCGTGCTTCTCGCAATCGGCCAAGGTGGCCTTGCCCGCTTCGATGCGCGCACCGATGCCGGAATCCCAGGACCGGTAGCGCCGAGCCACGAACTCGGCGAGGCGCGCGTCCCGCCGAATCGCCGCGGCAATCTTCAGTCCGCGCGCGAAGGCGTCCATGCCGGCGATGTGCGCGAGGAAGAGGTCGTCCTCGGTGAAACTCTCGCGCCGGACCTTGGCGTCGAAGTTGGTTCCGCCGGTGGTGAATCCGCCGAACTTGAGGACCGAGAGCATCACCTGCGACGTCAGGTAGAGGTCGGTTGGGAACTGGTCGGTGTCCCAGCCGAGCAGGACATCCCCCATGTTCGCGTCGATCGAGCCGAGCGCACCGGCGGCGCCCGCCACCTCCAGCTCGTGCTGCATGGTGTGGCCGGCGAGGGTGGCGTGGTTGGTCTCGAGGTTCAGCTTGAAGTGCGACAGCAGACCGTACTCGCGCAGAAAATTGAGGCAGGCCGCGGCGTCGAAATCGTACTGGTGCTTGGTCGGTTCCTTGGGCTTGGGCTCGATGTAAAACGGTCCCTTGAAGCCGATCTTCTTCTTGTAGTCGACCGCCATGTGCATGAAGCGGCCGAGGTGGTCCATCTCGCGTTTGAGATCGGTGTTGAGCAGCGTCGAATAACCCTCGCGCCCACCCCAGAAGACGTAGCCTTCGCCGTCGAGTTCGTGCGTCCACTCGAGCGCCTTCTTCACCTGTGCCGCGGCGAAGCAAAAAACGTCCGCCTCACAACTGGTGGCGGCGCCATGCATGTAACGCGGGTGCACGAAGTTCTGGGCGGTGCCCCAAAGCAACCGAATGCCCGTGTCCTTCTGCAGCTTCTTCAGCTCGGTGCCGACGGCGTCGAACGAGCGGTTGGATTCCGCAAGGGTCTTGCCGTGCGGCGCCACGTCGCGGTCATGCCAGCAATAGAACGGCGCGCCGATCTTCTCGACGAACTCGAACATCGCGCGCGCGCGCAGGATGGCCTCCTTCACGGTGCCCTCGCCGGTCTGCCACGGGCGCCGCGCGGTGCCCCATCCGAACATGTCGCCGCCCGTGCCGCGCATGGTGTGCCAGTAGACCACGGCAAAGCGAAGGTGCTCCTTCATGGACTTGCCCTCCACCTGCTCGTCGGCGTTGTAATGCTTGAAGGCGAGCGGATTTCGCGAGGTGGGACCCTCGTACTGGATGGGTTTGATCTTCGGGAAAAAGGACTTCGGCATGGCTGGAAACGATCGGTCGTTGGAGTTCCGTCCGGGACGGGTCGATGCGCGCGGAGATTAGGCAGAGAAATGGGGGCTGTCGAGGCGCCACGCCGCGCCCCGTTCCCGTGCTCCGGGTGGCAGGAAAAAGATGATCTGGTTGAACCTCAAAGAAGCGGAAGACACGAAGGAATGCCCGGGCCAGCGCGCCCCTTCTTCATTCCCGGATTGCATCCCAGGCACCTGCCGAAGTTGCCTTGGCCGGTGAACGTGCTGCACCCGCCCCGCCTCCGACGCGGCGATCTCATCGGCCTCGTCTGCCCGGCCAGTCCGGCTCGGTCCTCGGATCGCATCCAGGCGGGTGTCCGCTACCTCGAAGGCCTCGGATACCGGGTCCTGGTCGGGCGCCATGTCAACCAGCGGCACGGCTTCTCGGCGGGCACGGATGCCGAGCGCGCGGAGGATCTCAATGAGCTGATCCGGAACCCGCAGGTCCGCGCCCTCTTCGCCCTGCGCGGCGGCAGCGGCTGCCAGCGTCTCCTGAGCAGTCTCGATTATCGCGCCCTCACTCGCTCCCCCAAGATTCTGGTGGGCTACAGCGACGTCACGTTCCTGCAGCTCGCCGTCTGGCGCCGCTGCCGGCTGATCTCCTTCTCCGGTCCCATGGCGGCGGTCGAATTCGGGGGCGCACCGGATCCCTACACCGAGGAGACGTTCTGGGGATTGGTCACGTCGCGCGCGCGCCGTCGTGAGCTAGTTTTTCCGCCCGAATCTCCCGGACGCATGGTCCGGCCCGGCGTGGCGGACGGTCGCCTGCTGGGCGGTTGTCTCTCGCTCGTGACGTCGCTGTTGGGGACACCTTTCATGCCGGATCTCCGGGCCGCGGTGCTCTTTGCCGAGGACGTCGGGGAACGGCCGCACCGGCTGCATCGGCTCTGGACGCACCTCGGCCAGGCCGGGGTACTGGGGCGCGTGGCCGGCGTGTTCACCGGTCAGTTCACCGAGGCCGACCCGCGTCCGGGCGAACCGCATCTCACCCAGGCCGAGATCCTGGAGGAGAACCTCGGCGCGCTGGGCGTTCCTGTGCTGGCCGATCTCGCTTACGGCCACATCCCGCGCAAGCTGACCATTCCGCAGGGAGTCCTCGCGCGATTGGACGCGACACGCAGACGGCTGACTCTGCTGGAATCGCCCGTGAGCTGATCTGCGCCGGCCGAGGCGCTGACGGTGGGGCAACGTGACTGGGAGTCAGAACGCCAGCCGTGCGGCGAACTCGGCTCCGGCGCGGAGATCCGACACGCGCTGCGTGCCC
>CAZYJB010000817.1:0-2734 GCA_964647675.1 uncultured Verrucomicrobiota bacterium
GGTCACCTGGGTCCACGCCCGCCCGCCTCGTGCGCCGCGGATGGTGGCGTCCAGCAAACGCCACTCCCGGGTGACCTCCTTCGACCACACCACGCTGCGATGAAACGCGTGCTGGACCGGTGGATCCCAGAGTCCCGTGCCGCGGATCAGCAGGCGACGCACCTCGGCAGCCCGGGAACTGTCGCGTCCGCGGTCCGGCACCAGCGGTGACACGGAGATCCGCAGGCGCGCCGCGACATTGTTCGGGATCTCGATCGTAAGCAGTTCGCCCGCCTCCGCGCGCCACGGCCGGTTCACATACCACGTCGCCACCTGGCGCGTGCGCGCCATTCCGCCCGGCAGCCGCCAGCCGCCGAGGATGCCCTCGATCTCGTCGCCGTTGGAGTAGCGCGGTTCCTTGGCCTCCGAATCCGCGTGCCAGAACGCCACGGGTGCCTCCGCCTCCGCCGCCGGCGCACGGTGCTTCACGGTCCACTGAAACGTGGTGGACGTCCGGGTCCCTCGCAGGGAGGTGCCTCCACCATCCTCGGGCAGAAACTCGACCCGCAACGCGCTGATCCATCCCGGCGGCAGTGCGAGCACGAGGCGGTCATGACTCGCCTCATTGCCCGACCAACGCACCGAGCCGTCGGACGACACCTGAGCCAGCCCGTCGGCGGTGAAATCCGTACCGCCCTGCGCCTTCTTCTGCACCGATTCCACCGCCGGAGTGGCCCATCCATCGGGAAAGGACTCGAGGAACACGCTCACCTCGTTGCGCCAGCGGCGGAAATGGGCGCGCGGCTCGGATTCCGTGCGCAGCGACGCGGTGGCTCGCGCGAGCAGGCGCTGTTCCTCCTCGCGCCACTGGGCGAGGCGCGCCTTCAGATAGGGACTGTCGACCAGGATCTCCGGCGGGAACGGGTGATCGTTGCTCCAGCCCTTGAGGTCCGGGTTGGGTGTGTAGTCGTAGTCGCTGTAGACGCCCCACTGCTGGACATCGGCGAAGAACGCGGACAGCGCATAGAAATCGCGCGTGGTGAACGGGTCGTACTTGTGGTCATGGCATTCGGCACATGCCAGGGTCGCGCCCAGCCAGGCCGTGGAGACCGTTCGCACGCGGTCGGCCTGGTATTTGGCGAGGTACTCCTTGGGCTGCGCTCCGCCCTCGCGCGTCATCATGTTGAGGCGGTTGAAGCCGGTGGCCACGCGTTGCTCGGGCGTCGGGTCGGGCAGCAGGTCCCCGGCAATCTGCTCGACCGTGAATGCGTCGAAGCCCTTGTTCTGGTTGAACGCCGCGATCACGTAGTCGCGATACGGATGGATCCGCTGGTTCTGGTCGCCGTGGTAACCCACCGTGTCGGCGAAGCGCACGACATCGAGCCAGGGCACCGCCATGCGTTCCCCGAAATGCGGCGAGGCCAGCAGTCGTTCCACCTGACGTTCGTACGCCTGAGCGGATCCGTCCCGCTCGAGGGCGTCCAGTTCTGCGGGCGACGGCGGGAGCCCAATCAGGTCAAGGCTCAGCCGTCGCAACAGGGTGCGACGATTCGCCTCGGGAGCCGGCCGAACCCCCGCACGACTCTGGGCAGCCAGCAAAAAGGAGTCGATCGGATGGCGCACCTCACCGGCCTTCGTCCCCGTCGGAACCGGCACCGGCGGGCGTTCGACGGGCAGATAAGCCCAATGCGCCTCGTAGGGCGCGCCCTGATCGGTCCACCGTGCCAGCGCCGCCTTCTGTGCCTCGTCCAGCGGCGTGTGACGCTCGGGCGGCGGCATGATTTCCTCCGGATCGGCTGACCGGATCCGTCCGATCAGAGGACTGGCCGAGGATTGCCCGGGGACGAGCGCGCCCTGTGCGATCGCAGCGTCGCGCAGGTCCAGGCGCAGCGTGCCTTTGCGCTCGCGCGCGTCCGGCCCGTGACACCGGAAGCAGTGATCCGAGAGGATCGGACGGATATCGCGATTGTAACGGATCGCGTCCGCGCGGGGCGTGCCGTCGGCCTCGGCGGCGCGCGCGGAGAGGATAAACAGGGCCAGCATCGCCAGCGCCACCCACGCACCGCGACCCGGTCTGCCATGGCATATCTCAAATCGTGCTGCGTGCATCGTCGGACTCCGCATCGAACTTCGCCTCACCACCGTTCAACCGAGTTGCCAGCCATGGTGATACGGACGGCTCAGCATGGACGCCGCCTCCGCATCGTCCAGGATCCGTTCTCGTACCGGATCCCATTTCAGGTCGCGCCCCAATCGCATCGCGATGTTGCCGAGATGGGCCAGGGTGATGGACCGGTGCGCCACCTCGGCGGGAGCCGCGGGTTCTTCGCGCGAATAGACACAATCGACGAAGTTCCGGAAATGATGGGTGCTGCGGTAGAGCTGGATTTCCTGGGGACCGATCTGGGATTCCCACAGCGACTCCGGATTCGTGCGTTGATTCCCGCGCGTCACCCAGATGCTGCCTTCCGTGCCTTCGAAGGTGACGCCGCCTTCGAACTGGTTCGAGATGATCAGGCGCACCCCGCTTTCGTATTCGCATTCGAACCAGAACTCGGTGGCTGTGTTCCACAGTTCCGTGCTCGGAGGGAACGTGCCCTTGGCCTTGGTAATGCGCACGGGACCCGAGCGGTCGGTGCCCATGCCCCATTGCGCGATGTCCGGATGGTGCCCGCCCCAATCCGTCACCTGGCCTCCTGAGTAGTCGAGGATCCAGCGGAAATTGACGTGCGTGCGGGCCGGGCAATACGGCGCA
>CAZYJB010000818.1:0-2728 GCA_964647675.1 uncultured Verrucomicrobiota bacterium
GACGCCCGGGCTGTTCGAAGTGCTGGGCGTCCAGCCCGAAGTGGGTCGTGGGTTTCGTCCGGAGGAGGCGGTGTCGGGCAACCATCGCGTGGTGCTCATCAGCCGCTGGCTGTGGCGCGAGCGGTTTGGAGGCACGACGGATGTGATCGGAAAGACCCTGCGCAGCGGCGGTCTGGTGTTCGAGATCGTCGGCGTCCTGCCACCCGCCGCGACGGACCATCGTCTGTTCAATCAGGTCGACGTGTTCAGTCCGCTGGCTCTCGATGGGGCGGCGTCGACCGATCGCCGTGCGCAACGGCTGAGTGTGCTCGCGCGCCGGCAACCGGGCGTCGCGGCGTCCGAGGCGGCAGCCTTCGTGGCGGCGTTCGGCGCTCGCATGGCCGGGGAGTATCCGGTGGAGAACGAAGGCGTGCGCTGGCAGGCCGAGGAGATGCCGAAGGCGGGGATGAGTCCAACCGGGCGGGTCGTGCTCGGACTGCTGCTGGGATTGTCGGGGTTCGTCCTGCTGATCGCGTGTACGAACCTGGCCAACATTCTCCTCGCTCGAACGGTGGAGCGCGCGCGCGAACTGTCGTTGCGCATGGCGCTCGGTGCGGGCCGGCGGCAGTTGCTGCGGCCGGCCGTTCTGGAGGTGATCTTCCTGACCGTCCTGGGCGGGGGCGGGGCGCTGGTGGTGGCGCAGGGCACGACCCAGTGGCTGCACTCGATCATCCGCAGCGGAGGCGGTCCCACGGTGGACTTCCCCCTCGACGCCCGTGTGTTGTTTTTCGCGCTCGGGGTTTCGCTGGCGACCATCGTGTTTTTCGGAGTGGGAACGGCCTGGGTGACGCTGCGGATTCGGGCCAACGCGGCGCTGCAGAACAGTGCGCGCGGCGCGACGCCGGGCCGCAGCCAGTTGCGCTTGGTCCGCGGCCTGATTGGCGCGCAGTTCACGGGAGCGCTGATCCTGCTCTCCGGAGCAGGCCTGTTCATGCGCGGTGCGGTGAATGCGCTCGGGAGGGACCTGGGCTGGTCTTCGAGCCAGGTGGTGAAGTGCGATCTCGCGGTCCCGGTGGATGCCCATCCTGACGACGAACGCGTGGCCGTTCTGCACCGGCAGTTGCTGGCGCGGATGACGGGGGTCTCCGGAGTGAAGTCAGCCAGCCTGAGTTCGGAACTTCCCTTTCTCGGCTTCCGCACGTGGACCTCGTATGTCGCGGAAGGCGCAGAGGCGACGACGGGCCAGGGCCCGCGCGTCGACGTCAATGACATCTCGCCCGACTACTTCACGGTGACCGGGACGCGCCTGCTGAGCGGTCGCTGGTTCGATGCCACGGACACCTCGCAGTCACCGCGGGTGGCGGTGATCAACGAGACCATGGCGCGACGGCTGTTTCCCGGGCGGGATCCGGTGGGTCGTCGAGTCCAGCCGGCGGGTTCCACCGCACCGAACTGGTTGGAGGTCGTGGGAGTGGTGGAGGATGCGCGTTCCGCGGATCTGGCTGATCCGGTGGCCGCCCTGCAGCTCTATCGTCCGCTGGTGCAGCATCCGCGCCGCGCGGTGGTGCTGGCGGTGCGGACGGATGGTGCCTCGATTTCCTCGGTGGTGGCGGCGGTGCGGGCGGCGGTCGTCGAGCTGGATGCGCGCCTCGAGATGCGTGAGCTCATGGGCGCGGACCGCATGATTGCGCATCTGACCTCCCAGTTCGGCATGGTGCGGCAGTTGTTGACGGCCTTTGCGGTCCTCGGGCTCTTCCTCGCCATGCTGGGCATCTATGGGATGATTGCGCGGACGGTGGTGCAACGTACGGGCGAGATTGGCATCCGGATGGCGTTGGGCGCGCAGATCCGCGACATCGTGCGGCTTATCGTCGGTTCGGGCGTCCGCGTCGCGGTGACGGGCGTCGCGCTGGGCGTGCTCGGTGCGTTTGGACTGGCGAAGCTGCTGGCGGCCACGCTACCGGCGATGCGCGGGGATGCCGGTTTGGTGATCGTGACCTCGGTTGTCGCGCTGGTGGTCCTGGCGGCGGTGGCGTCGTGGATTCCCACCCGGCGCGTGGGACGGATTCATCCCACGGAAGCGCTGAGATCCGCATAGGCACTCCCCGCTGCTTCGATCAGAGCGGGCGTTGACCGTTGCCATCCCAATCTGATAATCAGATTTTATGAGCGAAACAACGATCACCGTCACCGAGGCGGCGCGCAACTTCGCGGACTTCGTGAACCGTGCCCACTACCGGAACGAGACCTTCGTGCTGCTCAAGAACGGCGTCCCGTTCGCCCGGCTCGTACCGGATGGGGAGAGGTCGTGCAGTGGGAAGGATCTGGCGGCGGCGCTGGCGGGCGTTGAACTCAGCCCGGCGGAGGCCCGCGCTTGGGGACGGGATGTGAGGGCGGCGAGGGCAACACTGAAGGACCCGGGTGACAAATGGCTGTAATCCTGGATGCGGATGTGATCATCCGCGGTGAGAAGGGAACCTTCGATCTGGCCGGATGGGTCGCGGCCCGGCCAGACGAGGAGTTCGCCGTTGCTGCGATCACGATTGCAGAGCTATGGCACGGAGTCGAACGGGCGAATGGTGCCCGGCGAGCGAAGCGGGAGGGATATTTGCAGCAATGTTTCTCGGCCATTCCCGTTCTTCCCTACACCGCGCAAACTGCGTTCGAGCATGCTCGAATCTGGGCGCTGCTGGAACGGAAGGGCACGATGATCGGCTACTACGACGTCGTTGTCTCGGCGACGGCATTG
>CAZYJB010000819.1:0-2723 GCA_964647675.1 uncultured Verrucomicrobiota bacterium
GTTGGAGGGCGGGGGGAGCCAACTCCGCCCCGCCGCGCGTCAGCCGCAGCGTGAACGAAGTCCAGGGCGCCTCAGTGGGCCAGAGACGCAGGGCGGTGGATTCGAGATGCGTGACGGCGACGATATTGGAGCCGATGCGCGTGAGGACGACGCTTGCGCCGCGCTCGCGACTGACCTCTTGACCCAGCGCGCCTCGGGTGACACCGGCGGTGGCGAGGGCGACACGGTTGGAGAGAAACTCCGCGTAGATGGCGTTTGCGGAGAGCCGGCGCTGGCGTTCGATCTCCTCCTGGATGGCTGCGGATTTCTCGGCCAGGGCGCCGACGTTGGTGGAGAGGTTGGCGGCCGTCTGGGCGAGCTGCGCCTTTTCCTGCTGCGAGACCGTCAACTGCTGATTGAGCTGGGCGACCTCCCCGCGCGTGAGGCGCACCTCGGTTTCCCGTTCGCGGAGGTTCAGTTCGAGCTTCTGCTTCTCGCCGCGGATGGCTTCGCGGGAGGCGTCGAGTTCGGAGATTTTCGCCTGGAGGTCGCGGGCCTCCTTCTCGCGACGCGCGAGCTCCTGCGCCATCTGTTCGGCGCGCACCTTGATTTCGGCCTCGGAGCGCGCGGAATCGGCGAGGCGCGCCTGGAGTGCGGCGGAGCCCTGCTGCGTGGATTCGAACGCTTCGCGCAGGGTGCGGATGCTGGCCTGAGCTTCGGCCTGACCCAGTTCCAGGCGGGCGCGTTCCTCCGCGAGACGACGGGCCTCCCTTTCCGAGGAGGAGAGCCGTTCCTGGGCAGCGGCGAGACTGCGTTCACGTTCTTCGAGGAGATTGCGGCGATCGCGAAGTTCCGCGCTGGTCGCGGCGAGGGCATTGGTCAGCGATTCCCGCTCCCGCCGCTCGAGCTCGAGAGCGGCGGTCAGCGAGGCCACCATGTTGCTCATGGCGGGAGCGGAGACCGCGGCTGGCGCGGCCTCCACGGACGACTCCAGCTCACGCGTGGAGTCGATCTGCACGAACGACAGCAGCGTCAGGATGAAGAAATCGCAGATGACGAGAAGGATCGAGCGGTTCATGCGGACTCCCGGGCCGATTCCAGGATCAGGCGTTGCCGGTAGGGACGGACGTGCACCACCTTGAGGAGGAAGCAGAAGAGAATGCCGAAGAGCGTCGACGAATAGGAAGCCATCAGACTGACCCCTTCGAAGCCGGTCAGCCGCAGCACCAGTGCGAGCACACTGCCGGCGATGCCGAGGTAAAGGGGTGCATCGAACATCGACTCTTCATTGTCCAGCAGCCGGAGTTTCACGGACTGTTCGACCGGCTGGTCTCGGATATGACGGACACGGGCCAGTCCCATTGCATAGAGGGCGCATTGGATCACGAAGAACGCGACCAGCATTCCCAGCATCTTCTCGTTCATGGTTCCCTTCTTCGCTTGAGGCACTTCAAAACGCAAGCGCCCGGCCACCCAGCCCAGGCCCGCTGATCCCGAGTTCCGGGCGGCGGGCCCGGTCGTTTCCGGGGACCATAGCAATCGTTCGGTCGAAAGCACCCCGAGGACGGCCAGCACCAGCGCGAAAACAGCATGCAGTCCGAGGTCCGCTCGCGCCGGGCGCCACTCCCGAGGGAGCGCACTTTCAGCGGAGGCGGTAGCCGCCCGGCGCACGCGCCAGAGGCCATGGACGAGGAAGAAGGCTCCGTCGAACCAGAACAGGTATTTGAGGAGCAGTCCGAACCTGGGTGCCTTGAAGACGAGCTGGACCAGCCCGTCGTAGATGGGGGCAACGGCGGAGATCGAAGTGAGGTGCACGCGGCGACCCGGGTCGTGCACCGGGAATCCTCGGGACACCAGGGCCTGAACCGCGCCCGCTCCCAGGGGCAGCGTGGATTGGAGTGCCTGGAGCCCCTTCTCGCCGTGGCGCGCGAGATAGGTCGCGACACGGCGGGCGCCCCCGTCGAGGACGATCGCAGCCAGGAGGGTTTGCCAGCGTCGCCTGTCGCTTCCCCCGACCGTCACGAGTGCCCCGAGCGAAGCGACGTCTTCACAGCGCTCCACGGTGGAGGACATTTCCTCCCAGTCCGAGACTCTTGCCAGACCGATGAGATCCAGCATTGCGTGCTCGAGAGCCAGAGAATCGCGGCCCTGCTTGAGCGTATTGGCGGCGCGTTCCCATTCCCGGGCGAGGTCGGGGTGAACCCGACGGGTTTCGGCCAGCGTCGCACCGATGAGCAGCGCCGCGTCGAGCGGTTGACCCGAGGCGGAGCCGACGGCGGGAAGGACGCGGGTTCCCTCGGCCGTGCGCGCCGCGAGCAACGCCATCACGGTGGGATCCGAGCTGGGGGAAAGTGCGCGCAGCAGGCAAGCGCGCGTGGCCTCGGGGAGGACCCAGGGAAGCACGGGTTCGCGCATGGACCCGCCGACGCGGATGGTGGAAAGCTGGCGATCGAGCCAGGGGGCCGGCCCGCCCCATCGTTTGATGGAGGGTTCCGCATCGAGCGCGCGCGCGATCTGGACCGAGAGTTCTGAATCGATCGTTTCGGAGACGCCCGCCGCCGCCTCACCGAGTGTTTGCGCGGAACTGACCCGCAGGTCGGCCGCCGTGCGACGGGCCGCGTCGATGACCGTGGGAGTTCCGCGTCCAGACAACACGAGGACATCCCGATCCACCCAGCGCAGGTGGACGGGCATGATTGCCCCGAGGATCAGCAACAGCGCGCCGATCGCAAGCGAGCCCGCAG
>CAZYJB010000820.1:0-2714 GCA_964647675.1 uncultured Verrucomicrobiota bacterium
GCTCCCGGGAGATACGGTGCCGCCGATGACCTTGAAGGAAACGCTCGAGGTTCACGGGCGATGGCTCTTCGCGCACCGTGGGATCGTGCCGCTCCTGATCCCCATCGCCGCCCTTCCGGTGCTTTACCAGCACAGCTATCCCATGGGACGGCGGGAGGCGTGGGGAATCTTCTGCATCCTGATCTCGCTGGTGGGCCAGGTGATCCGCTTCGTGACCATCGGCCAGGTGCCGCCCCGGACGTCGGGCCGGAATCGCCGGCATCAGGTGGCGGACGTCCTCAACACGGACGGACTGTACTCCGTGGTCCGCAATCCGCTCTACCTCGGCAATTGCCTCACCTGGCTGGGCCTTGCGTGCGTGCCCGGATCGTTTCTCTTCGCGGCCGCGGTGGGGCTGGTCTTCTGGATCTTCCACGAACGGGTGGTGCTGGCCGAGGAAGCCTTTCTCGAAGCGAAGTTCGGGGACCAGTTCCGGAGCTGGGCGTCCCGGACGCCCGCGTTCCTGCCCAATCTCCGCCGCTGGCGTCCCTCGACACTGCACTTCTCGTTCCGCGCGGCCTTGGGCCGCGAGTACGTGAACCTCTTCGCCGTGGCCACCGGCTTCACGCTGCTCGACGCCTGTCTCGACTCCATCGCCGAACGCCATGTCCACCTTGATGCCGCGTGGGGTTGGTTCTGGGCGTTCGCACTGGTGGCCTTCGTCGGCGTCCGGTTCCTGCGCAAATGCACCTGCATGCTGACGGTCGAGGGTCGGTAGGGCGCGACTACGCGAGTCGCACCGCACGCTTCAGGCGCGCGCTGCGCACCGCAGCGTCCACGATCTCCTGGCCGATGCGGCTGATGGGCAGCGAGACCGGACCTTGCAAGGGAGTGCCGCGGTCGAGGCAGTGGATGAGGTACTGCACCGGATTCTGATTCGGCGCCTTCGGCGCGGGCGCCGGCAGCGCATGGGCCTGCGGCTTGCGGCGGGTCTGGACCGTGACGAAGTCGTCGTAGTCGTAGCTCGAGATCGTGCCCTCGGTGCCGGCAATGACGAATCCGCAGCGTGGCTGCGGCTGGATGTGCCAGGGGTCGGAGAAGGTTCCCCAGCGCGTCTCGAACTTCGACAGGCCGTGGGCATAACGCGCGATGACGATGCTGTGCTCGTCCACCTCGAGACCCGCGGGCTCGTCGACCACCGCCGTGACGTCGATCGGGCGGCGACCGCCCTGGTACCAGGTTCCGAGCGTCGAGCCGTAACCCAGGTAGTCGAGCAGGGATCCTCCGCCGTGGGCGCGCTTGTAGAACCACGACTTCGGTTTCTCCGCGGCGACCTGCGCCGCAGTCTTCTCGTCCTTGTCCGCACCGTGCCAGAGCGGACCGCGGTTGCCGCCGAAGTGCCAGACGTTCAGCACCTCACCGATGACTCCCTGGGTCACCAGATCATGCGCCTTGCGGTGGGAGCCGACCCATTGCAGCGGCCAGTTGATCATGAGCGTGGCGCCGCGCGGCATGGCCTTGGCCATGGTGTCCGCCTCCTTGAGCGAGGCCGCGAAGGGCTTTTCCACGAGCAAATGCGCGCCGCTAGGCGCCACCCGCCGCACCCATTCGCCGTGCTTCGAGGCCGCCGGGCAAAGGATGACCATCTCGGGGCGGGTCGCCTCGAGGCACGCCTCGGCGTCGGTGAAGACGCGCGCGCGCGGAATCTCCAATTTGCGCACCGCTTCCTCCATGCGCGCCGGCTGTTCGTCGCAGATGCCGACGAGCTCGACCTGCGGGTGTTCCTTCGCGAAGCGGAGCAGGTCGCCCATGTGGAAGTGATCGAAGTTGATGCCGGCGAGGCGCCACGTCTTGCGTTTCATGGTCGGGGGAATGGAACTCCGCAAACCGTGCGCAATGCCCGGGCGGTGGCCATGCGGTAATCCGTCGGCCCCGTGACTTCCGCGTGGCATCGGCCGTCGGCGTCGGCTAGAACCCTCCCATGCTCGATTTCCTCGCTGAATCGGCGCACGACCGTGCCCAACTCTGCGGACCCGGGCACTCGCGCCGCGAGTTCCTGCAGATTGGCGTGTTATCGGCGCTCGGCCTTTCGCTCCCCCAGTATCTGCACGCGAAGGAGACAGGGATGGTGAGGCCCGGCAACGACGAGCGGTCGTGCATCATGATCTTCAACCTCGGCGGGCCGAGTCACATCGACCTGTGGGATATGAAGCCCGACGCGCCGAGCGAGATCCGCGGTCCCTTCAAACCCATCCGGACGCGCACCGACGCGTTCGAGATCTCGGAGCTCCTGCCGCGCCACGCCGCGATCGCCGACAAGTTCTCGCTGGTGCGCTCCTGCCACCACGACGGCGCGGCGGTCCACGACGCCGGCTGGCAGATGATGCAGACCGGACGCCGTTTCACCGGCGGCATCCAGACACCGCACGCAGGCTCCGTGGTGGGGCACCTCATGGGGCGCAAGTCGGACCTGCCTCCGTTCGTGGTTCTGCCGCAATTGATGGGGCGCGGCGGCGGAAATCTTCCGAACGGGCAGGCGGGCGGCTTCCTGGGCAAGGCGCAGGATCCATTCGCACTGATGGCGGATCCCTCGCAGCCGAATTTCAAAGTCCCCGACCTGCTTCCGCCCGACCAGATCGCCGCGCTCCGCCTCGACCGCCGCCGCCGCCTGCGCGAGACCGTGGACCAGACGGTGAAGGCCTTTGAAGCCAGCGAGGATGCGCGCCTGCTCGACG
>CAZYJB010000821.1:0-2696 GCA_964647675.1 uncultured Verrucomicrobiota bacterium
GGGCATGATCCAGCCCGGCATGTCGCCCACCGGCCATCGGCCCGCCTCGCTGCCGAAGGGTCTGCACGCAACCATGCTGGCCTTCCTCACCACCGACGCCGCGATTCCCCCGCGCCTGCTGCAGCCGATGCTCGAGGAGGCCGTCGCGCTCAGCTTCAACCGCATCACGGTCGACGGTGACATGAGCACCAATGACACCGTGCTTCTGCTGGCCAATGGACTTTCCGGCGTGCCCGGCAAGCGACCGTCGAGGGCCGAGTTGCAAACGTTCCAGGCCGCGTTGAACCACGTCTGTCTCACGCTCGCGCGCATGATCGTATGCGACGGCGAGGGCGTGCATCGCGTGGTCACGGTGCGCGTCGACGGTGCCCGCTCGGTGGCCGAGGCCGACGCCGCGGCCCGCGCGGTGGCCAACAGCGCGCTGGTCAAAACGAGCTGGCACGGTGGCGATCCCAACTGGGGCCGCATCATCGACGCGCTCGGCTACAGTTCCGCCCACGTGGTCGAGGAGAAGGTGGACATCGGTTACAGCGCACCCGGTTCGCGCAAGATCCTGTGGAGCCTCAAGCGCGGGCAACCCACGCGCGCCACTTTCGCCGAGCTCTGCGCGGCCGTGGCTCCGGACGAGTTCGAACTGCACCTCCGCCTCCATCTCGGCAAGGGCTCGGCCGTCATCTACGCCGCCGACCTCACCGAGGCCTACGTCGACTACAACAAGGGCAACGTCGCCGATCCCACCACCCTGGGCGGTTGAACCCGGCCCGGTTGCCCCTTGTACATTGCCGACACCGCGTTTCCCTCGCTTCAATTCCGCCGTGCAAGACCTGATCGCCAAGGCCACCACGCTGCTCGAGGCCCTGCCCTACATCCAGAAGTTTGCCGGCGCCACGTTCGTCGTGAAGTACGGCGGCTCGTTCATGGACTCCCCCGATCCACAGGTGCGTCAGGGGGTGGCGCGCGACATCGTCTTTCTCGAGGCGGTCGAGATCGATCCGGTGGTCGTGCACGGTGGCGGCAAGGCCATCACGCGTGCGATGGAGAAGTCGGGATTGAAATCCAGGTTCATTCAGGGCCAGCGCGTCACCGACCTGCAGACGGTCGAGATCGTGCACCAGGTCCTTTCGCACGAGATCAACCCCGAGGTCGTCGCCACCATCAACAAACTCGGCGGCCGCGCGCGCGGTTTCGCCGGGCCCGACATCTTCCGCTGCCGCAAGGCCGCCGTGACCGGACCCGACGGCGAGCCGCTCGAACTGGGATTCGTCGGGGAAGTGGTGGAAGTCGACATCAAGCCGCTGCTCGATTGCATCGCCGAAGGTGTCACGCCGGTGATCAGCCCCACGGCGCGCGGCTACGACGGCCATCTCTACAACTGCAACGCCGACGTCGCCGCCGCCATGGCCGCCATCGCGCTCAAGGCCAGGCGGCTGGTGTTCATGTCCGATGTCCCCGGACTCATGCGCGATCCGAAGCGGCCCGAGACGGTCATTCCTCACCTGCGCACGGCGGAGGTGGGAGAGCTGAAGAAAGGGGGCATCGTCGAGGCCGGCATGATTCCCAAGGTGGACTCCGCGGTCGCCGCCATTCAGGCCGGGGTGGAAAAGGTCTCCTTTGTCGATGGGCGCACGCCGCATTCGGTCCTGCTCGAAATCTTTACCGACGCCGGGATCGGCACCGAAGTGGTGCTGTGAGGACGAGGCTGGTCTTCCGGTGGATCGCGCACTCTGTCTCGCGATTCCGTGTCCGACCAGGACACCGACTCCTTCTTCGCTCTCCTATTTCCTGACGTTCTCAGCCTTTGGTCCGCCTCGCCGGTCGGAGCCGGCGAGCCACCTTGCCGGCTTCGCGATACCGGGTATTTCAACAGATCCCATTCCCCGCCCCGATCCCGTCCTCCCCACCGGAGCAAAAGGTGAGACGCGGCGCCCTACCTTTCCCAGGCTCGCGCACGGCTCAAGGCGCGCTGCCAACCTGCGAGCAACGCCTTTCGCTGCGGCGCCTTCATTACCGGTCGGAACCGGCGGTCCTCGCGCCATTGCCGTCCGATCTCGCGCCGATCGCTCCAGAATCCCACCCCCAACCCGGCCAGGTACGCGGCACCCAACGCGGTGGTCTCCGACACCTGCGGCCGCACCACCTGCGTGCCCAGAAGGTCCGACTGAAACTGCAGCAGCGCATTGTTCACGCACGCACCGCCGTCCACGCGCAGTTCCTTCAGCCTGAGTTCCGAATCCTTCTCCATGGCCTCGAGCACGTCGCGCACCTGGAAGGCGATGCTCTCCACCGCCGCGCGCGCGACGTGTCCGGCGCTGGAACCGCGCGTCAGACCTGCGATCACGCCGCGCGCATACGGATCCCAGTGAGGCGCGCCCAGTCCGGCAAACGCCGGCACCACGTAGACGCCGCCGTTGTCCGGCACCGTCGCCGCCAGCGATTCCACCTCTCCCGAGGTCTTGATGAGGCCCAGCCCGTCACGCAGCCACTGCACCACCGCACCCGCCACGAACACGCTGCCTTCGAGCGCGTACTCGGTCTGGTTCCCGAGCCGCCACGCGACCGTGGTGAGCAGCTTGTTGCGCGAGGTCATCGGCTTGGTGCCGGTGTGCATGAGCAGGAAGCAACCCGTGCCGTAGGTGTTCTTGACCATGCCCGGCGCATGGCACGAACTGACCAGCCGCGGGACGGACGCCGTGCCG
>CAZYJB010000822.1:0-2696 GCA_964647675.1 uncultured Verrucomicrobiota bacterium
CGCGGGCGGCAAGCACAATGACCTCGACGACGTCGGGCTCGACACCTACCACCACACCTTCTTCGAGATGCTGGGGAACTGGTCCTTCGGCGATTACTTCAAGAAGGAGGCCATCGACTGGGCGTGGGAACTCGTGACCGGCGTCTGGAGGTTTCCCAAGAACCGGGTGTACGCGACGGTCTATGCGCCGAACCGCGAAAAGGGCGATCCCTCGGAGTTCGACCAGGAAGCCTGGGATCTCTGGGCCGTCCATTTCCGGGCCGCCGGGCTCGATCCCGAGGTGCACATTGTCCATGGCTCGAAGAAGGACAATTTCTGGATGATGGGCGACACCGGTCCGTGCGGTCCGTGTAGCGAGTTGCACATCGATCTCACCGCGACCGGTGACACGCGCGGAGCGCTGGTGAACAAGGGTAGCGCCGAGTGCATCGAGATCTGGAACCTGGTGTTCATCCAGTTCAACGCGAACCCCGACGGCACTTTCTCGCCGCTGCCCGCGCGCCATGTGGACACCGGCATGGGCTTCGAGCGCGTGGCCAGCATCATTCAGGGCACGCGCGGGTTCACCGATTTTCAGAACGCGCGCATCTCGAACTACGAGACGGACATCTTCCGGCCGATCTTCGACGTGATCGAACGGCTGAGCGGCCGGCGCTACGGTTCAACCCTTCCGGTGTCGGGCAGCACGGGCGACACCGAGCAGGAACGCGTGGACGTGGCCTTTCGTGTCATCGCGGACCATATCCGGACCTTGAGCTTCGCCGTGGCGGACGGCATTCAACCCGGGAACACCGACCGCAATTACGTTTTGCGCCGAATCCTGCGCCGCGCGGTGCGGTATGGGCGTTCGCTGGGATTTCGGGAGCCCTTCTTCTACCGGCTGGTGGATGTCCTTGCGCAGACCATGGGCGACGTGTTTCCCGAGATCCGCGCGCGACGTGACCACGTGAAGGACGTGTTGCGCCTCGAGGAGGAGGCCTTCAACAAGACGCTCGACAACGGCATCGCGCTGTTTGGCGACGCCGCGGCGAAAGGCCGCATCGACGGCGATTTTGCATTCAAGCTGTACGACACCTACGGGTTCCCCCTCGACCTCACCGAGTTGATGGCGCGGGAGCGCGGCATCCCGGTGGACGTGGCGGGGTTTCAGTCGCTGATGGAGGCCCAGCGCGCGCGCGCGCGCGCGGCGCAGAAGAAGCAGGTGATCGAATTGTCGCAGATCGAATCCAAGGTCCCAACCCGGTTCGAGGGCTATGGCGCGCTGGAGATCGAGACGAAGGTGGTCGAGGTGGTCGATCTCAAGGACCGGACCGCGGTGGTGCTCGAGACCTCGCCTTTTTACGCCGAGATGGGCGGCCAGGTGGGCGACACCGGTGAGATCCGCGGCGGCGGCCAGTTGTGGCGGGTGCTGAACACCCAGAAATCGGGCGCGACCTGGCTGCACCTTCTGGAACTTGGGGATGCGCCCGCCGCGGGCGCGACGGTCGTGGTGGGGGTGGACGCGGCGCGCCGACGCGCCATTCAGCGCCATCACACCGTGACGCACCTGCTGCACTGGGCGCTGCACGAGGTGGTGAGTCCCGAGCTTTCGCAGAAGGGTTCGTTTGTGGGGCCCGACAAACTGACCTTCGACTTCAACAGCGCGCCGCTGACGCCGCAGCAGGTCGTCGATGTGGAACGCCTGGTGAACGAGCGCGTGGTTGAGAATGCCGGCGTCGACTGGGTGGAGGTGCCGTTTGCGGACGTGAAGGCGCGCCGCGACGTCATGCAGTTCTTCGGTGACAAGTACGGGGATCGCGTGCGCGTGGTGCAGATCGGCGGGCGCGCCGGCGCGCTGGACGGCTACAGCATGGAATTGTGTGGCGGCACCCACGCCCGCAGCACGGGCGAGATCGGATTATTTCGCATCGTCGCGGAGTCCGCGATCGCCGCGGGCGTGCGGCGTATCGAGGCGGTGGCCGGGTTGGCCGCGTTCGACGCCATGCGCGGTGACCGTGAGCTCGTGCGTGCGTTGGCCTCGCGCGTGAATTCACCGGTGCACGAGCTCGATCGCAAGGTGGAGAGCCTGCTGGGACATCAGAAGGAACTCGAGAAGGCGCTCAAGGCGGCGCAGCAGCGGGAGGCGGCGCAGGCCGCGCAGTCGCTGTTGACGGGCCGCCTCGAGGTGGAGGGCATCCCGCTGGTCGTGCGCAACCTGGGAGCGGTCGATGGCGACCACGCGCAGGGCGTGGCCGAGGCGTTGAAGGCGGCTTTCAAGGGCGTGGTGGTGCTCGGCGCCTCGACGGGCGGAGCCGTGACCTTGATCGCCTCGGTGGCGCCCGAGTTCACCAAGCGCGTTCAGGCTGGTCGCCTTGTCCAGCAACTGGCGCCGCTCATCGGCGGCAAGGGAGGTGGCCGGCCGGACTTCGCGCGCGGCGGCGGGAAGGATGCCGCGCGCCTCGACGAAGCCCTGGCCTCGGTGCGCGGTCTCATCGCCGGTGGCGGCGCCTGAGGATTCCGGCTCATGAACCCGGGCGCCGCAGTCTCCTCCCGATCGTCTGACGCCGGGCTGGATCGTCCCTCGCTCGGGACGTTGCGGATGTGGCTGCGTCCGATCGCGCGGTCGGACGCGCATTGGTTGTGGCAACTCGACCAGGACGCCGAGGTGATGCGCTGGATTTCGGGCGGACAGCCCACGCCGCGTGAGGAGATCGAGC
>CAZYJB010000823.1:0-2694 GCA_964647675.1 uncultured Verrucomicrobiota bacterium
GGGGGACGGCCAGTGGCTGCGGTTCGACCTCGGGTCGACCAGGCTGGTCACGTCGTTGGGATGCGCCTGGTACAAGGGGAACCAGCGCCGGTCGATCTTCGACGTGGAAGTGAGCGCGGATGGCTCGGCGTGGACGCGAGTTTACTCAGGGTCCAGCTCGGGCACCACGCTGGCGGAGGAGCCCTGCGACGTGGCCGATGCGCTCGCTCGCTATGTGCGCATCGTGGGTCATGGCAACTCGGTGGACTCGTGGAACAGCGTGTGTGAGGTCCGCGTGCTGGGCGACGCTCCGCCGCCGGTGGAAGTGGAACTCGTGCCGACCTGGGTTTGGGCGTCGGCCTCCGACGGCAATCTGCCGGCGAACACGCTCGACGGATCCTTCGACACCCGCTGGTCGGCCCAGGGGGCCGGCCAGTCAATCACGTACGATCTGGGAGGCACGCGCACCGCGACATCGCTGGACATCGCGTGGCACAAGGGCAACGAGCGCGTCTCGCAGTTCGAAGTGCAGACCAGTGCTGATTCGAACACCTGGACGCCGGCCTTCATCGGCACCACGACGGGCACCACCGCCGGTCTGGAGACGGTGGACATTGGTTCCCGGGAGGGACGCTTCGTGCGCATCGTCGGCTATGGCAATTCGTTGAACGACTGGAACAGCATCACCGAAGTGGACATCTACGGACTGGCGTCGACGGTGGTCACGAACACGCCTCCCCCGCCGCCGCCCGCGACGGGCTCCCTGCCGTCGAAGGTGCTGAACCTCACCAACTGGAAGCTCACCGTCCCGTTGAACACCAGCCATGACGGCAACCCCGATGAGTATCTGCAGCCCGAACTCGCCGGGCTCGCCCTCGTTCCCTATTTCGGGGTCAATGCCGCGGGCAACGGGGTCGTCTTCCGCGCGCACTGCGGCGGCGCGACGACGAGCGGCTCGGGCTACCCGCGGTCGGAGCTCCGCGAGATGACCAGCAACGGCACCAAGCTGGCCAGTTGGTCGACGACCAGCGGCACGCACACCATGGTGATCACCCAGGCGATCACGCACCTGCCCGACGTGAAGAAACACGTGGTGGCGGGCCAGATCCACGACGCGAATGACGACGTCATCGTTTACCGCCTGGAGGGGACGAAGCTCTTCATCGATCTCAACGGCAACACGGGGCCCACCCTGGACGCCAACTACGAACTCGGTCGTGTGTTCACGGTGAAGTTCGTTGCGAAGGGCGGGAAGATCGAGTGCCACTACAACGGGAAGCTGATCTATACCTACACCAAGTCCGCCACCGGCTGCTATTTCAAGGCCGGCTGCTATACACAGTCGAATGTCTCGAAGGGCGATCAGCCTTCCGCCTATGGCGAAGTGGTGATCTACGGGCTGTCCGTGACGCACCAGTAAGGCGCGCGGCCCGCGGTTGGGGCGACGCGGACGACCCGCCGGGGGAAGCCCGGGGGTGTTCGCGTCGCCGTCCCGCGTCGCGCGTGAGCGGGAAGGGTTGGGAAGGCTCACGCGAACGGCACGGGAGCGCCGAGAAGACCTTCGATCCTGAGTTCCTCGGCTCCGCGGATGCGGGCGAGGTCGTCCACGGGAATGATGCCCATGGCCTGGTGCGCGGCGCGGAACGGGAGCGGATTGCCGAGGATGGGGATGTCGTAGGTCGCGCCCTTGTCGCGAAGGTCGGTGGACTCGTGCACGCGGAAGACGGCGCCCGTGGTGGCCGGCAGGAAGAGTGAAGTCATCCGCTCCCCTGGCATGGCGCGGACCGGCAGACGCGAGATGACCTTGTAACTGCCCGACCTCTGCGGGAGGAGAAGGGCCATGCAGGTGGAAAGAACGTCGAACGCCTCGCGTATCTCGACATCGCGTGCGTGGGTGCCGATGAGGACTGCGTTTTCGACGGTGCCGGAGCCGGTGAGGCGTGTGCCGACCAGTACCGTTGGTCACCTTGAGGTGTGGGCTGACGACACTGTCGACGATGAGATTGCCCTGCGCATCGCGCGTTTCGGGGAGGCTGGCCAGCGCCCGGGAGACTTCGCCTGTGGCGCCGCGATCGTTCAGGGCCATGTAGAAGTCGAAGATCTTTCCGTGCTGCCCGATGTCGCCCCAGTACTGGTCACCGAAGTCCATGGCGACCATCTTTAGCGGTCGTCCCGAGGTGGACTCCAGTTGCTGGACCACCCGGATCAGGCGGTCCAGGAGGTCGGGCATCCGGACCTGCAACGCGCGGACGTCGGGGCTTTCGCGCACCGCAAGTTCCCCGGCCGCGCGACGTTCCTCCGGGTCGCGCCGGGCGGCGATGGTGAGGGCGGTGAAGAACTCCGGGTCGAGCGCCGGACGGTCCTTGCGCGACGCGGCCGGGTCGTTGACCTCGCGTGAGAACTCGGTGAGGAGGCCCTCCAGCAGGCGCGCGGACACCGCGATGGAACCGAGGTTGACCCCGCCGTAGAGCCGTCCGTCGCGGCGTTGGATGAGTCCACGGTCCGCGAGTGCCTCCATTTCCGCCAGGGGCCGCCGCGGGATGAAGGCGGTGACCGCGCCCGCACTGTTGACCCCGACCCAGTCCTTGTTCGCCGCTTCGTCGGCGTCCATCGGGCGCACCGAGACAAACCGGACGATGTCGGCGTCCTGGAAGAGCGCGTCGGATTCGGACAAGTCGCGCGTGGGGATCTGGATCTCGTCGCCCCACTTCACCA
>CAZYJB010000824.1:0-2689 GCA_964647675.1 uncultured Verrucomicrobiota bacterium
CGCGGCCTTCGATCCGTCGCTCCGCCCAGGCCGCCATCCCGGCCGGCAGCCGCTCGAGTTCTTCGCCGGTCAATGCCATCTCCAGGGCGGTCTCGGGTTCGGCCTCCATCAACCGCTCCATCGCGCCCCGGCGCTCGCGCAGCAGTCCCTCCAGAATGACCAACGCATCCGGCGGGGGCGGCCCGTTTCCCGCCTCCGCCAGCCATGCACGTACCCGAGCGGAAGCCGCGGAAACGTCCGCAACCGTCCCGGGTTTCACGGCTGGGGTTGGTGTGGAGGACGGCTCCGCCAGGCGGGCCTGGGCGGCGCCGCCCGGAATGACGGCCGGCGGCGGGATCTTCGGGTTGCCCCGATCGTCCGGGGAGGGGCGACGTCGAAAGGGATCCTCTGGACGATCAGCCAGCCCCACCGCTGGAGCCCCCTCCCGCGCGGGACGCCGGACGTTGGCCAGCAGTCCGAAGAGGATCGCCGCCACAACGAGGGCGGCCGCAGGGCGGAACGGATTCATGCGGGGGCCAGGGACACGGGATACGACGGGCGCGTCGCGTCTACGCAACCACACTCCGGCGGTTTAGGCAAAAGGGAGCCGTAACTGCTCGGCGCGGGCCTCGACCAGCCCCGTCACCCCCACGCCGAGAAGCCGGAGCGGACGGTTCACCAGCCGCTCGCGCGCCAGCAGATGGCACGCGAGTCGGTAAATCTCGCGCGCGCCGGCGATCGGTTCCTCCAGCGAGATCTGCCGCGAGAGCGTTGTGAAGTCGCCGTAGCGGACCTTGACCTGCACGGTCACCGCGGAGAGCCGGCGGCGCTCCAGCTTCTCCGCAATCTCCTGCGCCTGCTCGCGGAGCACGGCGCGCAGCTCCCCCCGATCATCGGTGTCGCGCCGGAAGGTGGTCTCGCTGCTGATGCTGCGGATGTCATCGCCCAGCTCCAGGGCACGCGAGTCCTCGCCGAAGGCGAAGCGCCTGAGCTCCGCCGCCCACGCTCCCACCACGGGACGCAAGTCGCCCACGTAGTCCTGCAGCTCACCGATGGTGCGCAACCCGAGGTCCGCCAGGCGTTGCTCGGTCACCGTCCCCACGCCGTGCAACGAGCGCACCGGCAGGGGACGAAGGAAGTCCACCTTGTCGCGCTCGTGGATCACCGTGAGTCCGTCCGGCTTGCGGAAGTCGCTCGCGAGTTTGGCGAGCAGCTTGTTCGCCGCGATGCCCACGGTCCCCGTCAGACCGCGCTCCCTCTGCACGGCCGCCTTGAGCCGTTCAGCCAGCGGCACCGCGGTGTCGAGGCTGGCATCCGCGTCCACGGCCTGGCATTCCGCCGACACATCCAGATACGCCTCGTCCACCGACACCTGCTGGACCCGGTCCCCGGCCAGCGCCTGCACGATGGCCATGATCCGACGTGATTCCTCGCGGTAGACGTCCATCCTCGGGCGGACGAACACCGCGTCCGGGCATAGGCGGCCGGCTGTCACGCTGGGCATGGCGGAACGCACGCCGAACTTCCGCGCCTCGTAGCTGGCGGCCGCCACCACTCCGCGCTGCGTGGGCGGGGAACCCACCACCACCGGACGACCGCGCCACTCCGGGTGGTCTCGCTGCTCGACCGACGAATAAAACGCGTCCATGTCGAGGTGCAGAATCACCCGAAACATGGCGCCTCCAGCCACCGCCACGCGCCCGGCGCGAGGTCATCCAGGGTGTACGGCCCAAACCGCGGCCGGTGCAGGCGCACGACCTCGAGCCCGACGGCCACGAACATGCGGCGCACCTGGTGGAAGCGCCCCTCGGTGAGGTGCACCCGCGCCTCGTGTGCCGAAAGGATCTCAAGGCGGGCCGGCAGACAGGGCACCGATTCCCCAGGGAGCCGCAGCGTCCCGCCCGCGAACACGCCGACATGCTCCGGCTTCAGGCTTCCCTGCACGGTGACTTCGTAGGTCTTTTCGACGTGCCGACGCGGCGAGGTCCAGCGATGGACCCACTCCCCCACGTCCGTCAGCAGCAGCAGCCCGCTCGAGTCCTTGTCCAGCCGGCCCACCGAGGTCACCGCCGGGTTCCGGCGCCGCCATTGTGCCGGCACCAGGTCGTAGACCGAAGGGCCTTCGCGCTCGTCATGGGAGCAGACCATCCCCAGCGGCTTGTGCAGCAGCACCAGCAAACCACCCGGGGCATCGACCGGCGCGCCGTCCACCTCCGCCGCCTCCGGCGCCACGCGTTGGGAGGCGTCCCCCACCACGGTCCCCGCCACCCGCACCCGGCCGGCGCGCACCCACGCCGCCGCCTCGCGTCGGGAGCAATACCCGAAGCGGGATAACAGCTGATCCACGCGCAGAAGTGGCAAGCCGGCACCGGACACGCCGGCAGCCTAGGCAGAGCGTCCGGCGCATCCAAGCCGGCCCTGAACCAGCCGTCGCAGGGCCCTGTTTGCAGGCGTCCGCTGGGGGTCCCCAGCCATTTTCCCACCAAGATTGCGATTGACAGAAATGGAGCAGCGTGGGCTCCCACGGAATTGCTACTTGCGAAAGCGACTCATCCTCTGATACTTCAAACGGCGCATGGCAGCCATCGGACGGTTCCAGCGGGGGGAAGAAATCTTCTACGCCAAAATGGTGGACGGGGAGCTGTTCAAGCTGAAGGGCGACGTTTTCGGGTCGCCATCCTTCGAAAAGAAGGCCACGCCCGCCAAGGGC
>CAZYJB010000825.1:0-2689 GCA_964647675.1 uncultured Verrucomicrobiota bacterium
CCGGGGATTGCCGTGCCCCAGCCCGCCGCACGCGAGTTCACCCCCGCCCAGGCCGCCGCCTGTTCGATCGAAGCCATGCGGCGCGGCGACACCTGCGAAGCGTGCCAGTGAAGGGAGGCGGTCAACGCCTTTCCAGTGCGAACTCCCCGCTCGCGGCGACCATCGACGCCCTACTTCGCCACGCGCCACACCAAGTCCCCGTCCTCGAGCCGGGGCCGCTTCGCCTCATCGCGCGCGACCGGCCGACCCCCGTCGTCCACGCCATCCGCACCCGCGACGCGCAACGCATACCCATGCTCCATCCGCTCATACGCCACCGGCTTCCCGGTGTGCAGATCAGCCGGCCACCGTGCGAGAAAGCGCGGCACCACGGTTGGACCGGTCTCGGGGTGGATCCCGTGCATCAGGCGATACCGTTCGAGCGCACACGCAGCGGCGGCGAAGGTTATCGCCGACTGGGCCGCCGCGAAGAGCGTGTGGGCGTCCTCCCCCATTTGCCGCGCCTTGGGCACGACGAAGGTTGAAAAGAGCGGATCGGACGAACGGGAAGCGAGGACCGACCCGTCCAAGGGTCCGCTCGTCACCCGTGGTCCCGACGCATCCACCGCGATTGCGGTCACGTCGAGACAGTGACGGTGAAGCGCAGCCTGGTTCTGCAGCGACCAACCGGTCGGATACACGAAACGGATCCACGCATAGAGACGGTCGATCTCCTCGGTTCGTCGCTGCGCGATCGGTACCTGCGCGCCACCGCGGTTCGCGGGGAGGAAGGACTCAATCAGATCCGCCATCGCGAACGCGTCGTTGCGCACGCCGACCCGGTACCTGGCGAGGAGGTCCATGGACTCCAGGCGGCGCTGGAGCGTTTCGAGCTGTTCCGACGTCCACCCGCGCCGCGACACGCCTTCCCAAACCGGCTGCATGGTCTCCAACACGACCCAGAGCGATTGCGTGCCACGGATCGCCCATGGCTGCTCGCCCGCGTACTCGATGAGTTGCAACGCCAGTTCGAGATCGGCCAGCGCCTCGGCACCGCGATCCCGGGCGAGTAGCGCCGACGCACGCAGGCGCAGCAGCGTGACAAGCCCGTTGAAGACCGGCAGGACCGGATTCTCACTCCACATTTGCCGTTCGTAGTCCAAGTCGAAGCGGCAGGCCGTCCGCCCGCTCCCTTCGCGTACCGCATCGAGCACGGGGTCGAATTCACTCCATCGCTCAAGCACCAGCGCCGCGGCTTCCGCGACGGGCGTCCCGTCCGGCAAGGCGGGAACCCGCTCCGCGTTTCCCTCCTCGCCCACGTCGGCCCCCGGCTTCGGCAACCGGCCAGGGCGCGCATCGGGCCGCGTCCCCAACTCTCCCGATGGATTCGCGCCGGTGGGCCAGGTCCGCCACCACGCCAGGAAATCCGTAGTTTCTCCGGACATCCACGCTGCGACCGTCGGCATGCGGGACCGTGCGCCCCACAGCCGGCGGGTAAGGTCCCATTTCGCCACGCGCGACAACGGCCCAAGATCCGGTTCAACCACATCCTCGACGTAGTCCGAACGGCGCTCGATCATCTTTCGAATCGGCTCAAAAACCGGCAGCTCCGCGAAGTTCTCGGACGCGGGCAACGGTTCGGAGACCCACGGGGGCACGGACAGATCCTCACCCCGCGCGGCGGCATCCCGGGCCACGGCGGTCCACGCGCGGTGCCCCTGCCAACGTTCAATGCTGTAGAACAGCACGATCACCGATCCGGCCAGGACCAGCCGCCCTGCCCCCGCCTGCCAGGTCGCCCCACGCGTGAGCCACGCCATCGTCCGCGGCCACGCCTGCGATCCGCCTCTCACAAAGGCAATGAGGCCGTCCACGGCGATCAGGAGGACGAGGCCCGCCGCCAACGCCGGACGAGCGTGGATCCCCAGATCCTCGCCTGCTCGCCATCGCGCATGACTGACGCCCGCCAGCAGCGCCACCAGGAGCAATCCCGCGACGCGCCATGGCCCAATCCGCCAGCGCCGCGCCACCGGCGGTGCACCGTCCGAAGGTTCCTGCAGGTCATTCATACGAGTCTCCGTTTGCTGATCGCTCCGTCGAAATCCAGACCGCCACGCGGCCGCGGTCCGGCGGGACGCTCCGCCGGCGTGACCGCTTCCGGGATCGCCCGCGCCTTGTGCGCCGTGGGCTCCGCGTTCCGGGCACCCTCTCTCAGAATCATCATGACCAGGCGCCATCCCGGCGTCGGTGAAATCACCGGCGGCCGATGCAGCGCCGGTGCGGAAAACCAGAAGAACAGGATCAACCCCCAGACCGCGGCCAGCCCGCCCCACGCGGCTTGGATTCCGGCCGACTCCGGCGTTCGAAGGCGCAGCCTGGCTCGATCCGTGGCACACGACTCGCCCGCCGTTCCGCGCACCGCATGCATCCATTGCTGTTCGAATGCCCGCGATGGCTCCGCGGCGGGCAGCCGCCCGCCCAGTCCACGGCCGAGCCCCGCCAGCAGCAGGTGTTCACGGAACCGCACAGCGCACCGCGGGCATCCGGCAAGGTGGGCGCGCGCTGCGCGCACCTCGTCGTCGGACACCGGGATCATACCCAGCGCGACCAGGCCCAGCACCTTTCGATGCCGGCGGCACGCCCATCGCGAAATCCAGGTCGTCACGCTCATACATCCCTCGACTCATTGAAAAGGTTCACCACTCCGGCG
>CAZYJB010000826.1:0-2683 GCA_964647675.1 uncultured Verrucomicrobiota bacterium
GCTGACGTCGGTGCATTCGAGTGATGACCGCGCCTACGTGCCGAACCTGATGGGACGCTGGACGCACGTCGCGGTCACCTACCGCGGTGGAGGTCCGAGTTTGGCGGCGAACTTCAAGGTCTACCTCGATGGCGAGGAAGTGCCGCTGGTGAACTCGTCGAATCCCATCGCGGGCACCGGGGCCGGCAACGGACTCGGCACCCACGGCCCCGCTGCGGCCTTCCGCCTCGACGATTTCCGCCTCTACAACCGCGCACTCGCGCCGGAAGAAGTGGCGCGGTTGCAGCGTCCCGGTCCGGGCGCCGCAAGTCCGGTGATCACGCGCCAACCCTCGGGCGGATCGGTCGCGGCCGGTGAGTCCTTCAGCTTCACTGTCGAGGCGGTCGCAGACGGTTTGTTTTATGAGTGGTACCGCGGTGCGACGTTGCTGCCGGACGCGGACGGCCCCACGCTGGCGGTCCGGCGCGCGTCAGCGGTGGACGCCGGAGAGTACCGCGTCGTCGTGTCCAACGCCGGCGGGAGCACGAACAGTGCGACCGCAACTCTCGCGATCGCGACCGGAGCGAATCCCTTCGCCGAATGGGCCGCCGCGGCCGGACTGGCTGACGACCGCGCGCTGCCGGGGGCGGATGCCGATGGTGATGGCGTCCCCAATGCGGCGGAGTTCATGCACGGTTCTTCGCCGGTCGAGGCGAAGGATCGTCCGCAGTACAAGCTGGTGTTGATCGAAGTGAACGGCGCTCCGCAGCCGGCGGTGGAGTTCACGCGTCGCATGTCCGGTGGCCCGACGCGGCTCACCGTTCAGACCGCGGACAATGTGGCCTTCCGTGGCGCCACCGACGGCGAGGAAGTCTCGGCGACCCCGCGCGGCGAGGCCTTCGAGCAAGTGGTCCTGCGCGCCTCACAGCCCCTCGCGCCCCGGCAAAGCGTCTTTTTCCGGTTCGTGGTCGAATCTCCCTGAGAGACCGATCTCGAAGCGATCGCTGTGACGTTCGGAACGGTCGTCGGGACACACCCGATCCGCATTCGGCCAGGAGTCGTCTCCTTGATCCTCGTCAAGCACCGCGTGGGAATTCACTGCATGGTAGGGGCATGAAGGAACGATCCCTGATCGACCGCGCGGAGACACGGGTCCTCACGCTGGCGGATGAGACGCGGTACGCGGAGAACGGCATCGTCAGTCGGACCCTATTGGACACCGGGATGGCGCGTGTCGTGCTGTTCGGGTTCAAGGCCGGTCAGAGCCTGAGCGAGCATCTCACGACGCGGCATGCACTGGTGCAGATCCTCAGCGGGCGCTGCGAGTTCAACCTGGATGGGGTGTGGCACACGCTGGAGACGGGAAGCCTGGTGCATATGCCGCCGCACCTGCGGCATGCCGTTCGCGCATCGGAGGACTTCTCGATGCTGCTGACATTGGTCCATGCGGAAACACTGCCGCAGGCCTCCTCTTCCCGACCGGCGGCCGAGGCGGCGCGGTCGCGGGAGGCGGCGCCGCGCGGTTGAAAGGAACGATTCCCTTTGCACCGGGCGGGTGGCAGCGGCTAAGACGTCCGCCGCGGTATGTTTCAGCTCCTAAGAGAAGGCGACCTGTTCATTTGGCTGCTGGTGGTCACCTCGGTGGTGGCGGTGGCCATGATCATCGAGCGCGGCCTGGCCCTTCGCTGGGCGCGCATCATTCCCGGGCGTTTGCTCAACGAGCTCGATCGCTTCACGCACGGCGGGAGCGTCATCGCTCTGGAGCATTCGACGCTCCAGTTGGATTCACCCATGGCCCGGCTCCTGCGCGCGGGCCTTGAGAACGAGGGCCGGCCGCGCGAGGAGAATGTGGACGCCATCCAGACGCGGGCGCGGCGCGAGGTGTCCCGACTGGAGCGCGGGGTGGTGGTGCTCGAGATCATCGTCGGCATCGCGCCCCTCCTGGGCCTCGTGGGGACCATCCACGGCCTCATCACGCTGTTCGGTGACCTCGGCAAGATGGGCATGAACGAGGGCGCAGTCTTCGCCCGTGGCATCGCCATCGCGCTGAATGCCACCCTGCTGGGCCTGCTGGTGGCCATTCCGTCCCTGATCGCGTGGAGTTACTACACGCGCAAAATTGAGACGCTGGCCATCGAGATGGAGTCGGCCTGCACCGAACTGATCGATCACATGTACCCGCGCTCCGGCCTGCCGCGCGAGCGTCCGCGCACGCCGAGGGACGGACCCGGCCCCGCCGGCACCGGACAGCCCTTGCCATCCGGCTCCCCGGCTCCCGAGCCGGAAGGCGGGACTCCGGGCGGCACCCGCAAGCCCTGATCGGAAGTCACTTCCTCACGTCCGCGCCATGCGCTTCACCCAGGGCCGCCGCAAGCCAGCACCATCGGTGATCATCGTGTCGTTGATCGACGTGCTCCTGGTCGTGCTGATCTTCCTGATGGTGTCGACCACCTTCCGTCAGACGCCGTCGGTCAAGCTGACCCTGCCGGAGGCGCGTCAGAGCGAGAAGCGCGGGGCGTCGCCCGACCGGCTTGTGATCACCATCGCGCGGACGGAACCGCACCTTTCGCTGGGCACGCGTCCGGTCACCTTCGACCGGTTGCAACAGGAGTTGGCCGCGCTGGCCGCGCGGAACACCAATCTTTCTGTCACCATCCACTGCGACGAGGGCGCGCCCATGGGGCAGTTCATGAAGGTCATGGAT
>CAZYJB010000827.1:0-2675 GCA_964647675.1 uncultured Verrucomicrobiota bacterium
CCTGCCTGACAATGGGACGCTCCCTTTCGAATACCGGAGGTACCCGTCGCCAGCAACGTCACCCTCGTGGTGCAGACTCAACTATCGCCCCAGGGCAAACGTCAGGAGAGCACTTCGATGGTGAATCCTCCGGGCGCCTCGAGATAGAACGTCCAGGACCCGTGCTGCCGGGACGGCGGCGGCGCTTCGGGCCCGTGCGCCAGCAACGCGGCATGGATCTCGTTCACGCGCGCCTCGGTCTCCTGGAGGAAGCCGATGTGGATTCTTGAAGTTTCCCGGGGGCCCGGACAGAACATCCGCGCAATGGCCGACACCTCGATCCGATGCCTGCGCGTGCATTTCTACGGAACGCAGGGAAGCGGATCGGTGTTTCCGTCACGGTCCGAACGGCTGGCTCTCCTGCGGCGCACGCATTGCGAGCTCGTGACGCGCATCCTCGAAGACCTCGCCGGACACGCTGACGCGCAGGGACGCCTGAGCGGAACGGTGGAGGACCTGGTCGGGGGACCGGTCACCCCAAGGACCATTTCCCAATCTGTCCAAGGTTTCAGGATTCCCGAACCGCGGGTCTACGGCGGCTGGACCACCTGCGTGCATGTCGAGACCGCCGACGGCTTCGATCTGGTCTTCGATTGCGGGAGCGGATTCCGGAACTGCGCACGCGCTTTGCAGTCCAAATGGGCCGATCGCCCCGAAAGGCACCTGCACCTCTTCGGCAGCCACAGTCACCTGGATCACACGGAGGGATTCGATCAGGCCGCGGTCTGCTTCGACCCTCGCAACCAGCTTCACGTCTACGGCAACCATCAGTTTCTCAGGGCGCTCGATTACAATCTGGGCATCTTCTCGCGGCACGTGGCGCGAGCGGCCCAGGGTGTCCAGACACCCCTCCATTTCGGCCTCATGCCCGCGCGCTTCGAGGCCCTCCAGATCGGGTCCTCTCCGGCGGTCGACGATCACGCGCCACCGCTGAACAGCACCCCTCTGGCAGTGGAAGCCCCGCTTCGGTTCGGTCTGACGACCATCACGCCCTTCGAAGTGTTCCACCCGGCGCCATGCCTCGCCTACCGCGTCGAGCATCGCAACCGGGTGTTCATTTTTTGCACCGACCACGAACTGCGCCGCGGCGATGCCGATGGACCCGAGGATCGCCGAAGCCTCGCCGCCGAGGAGCGCCTGATCTCCCATGCGCGCGGGGCCGACCTCATGTACCGGGACGGGCAGTACCTGCGTGCGGAGTATGACGGCCTCAAGGGAGTCGGGGACAGCGGCGCCGTCCCGCGTGCGGGCTGGGGTCACAGTTGCATCGAGGATGTCGTCGAGATGGCGCATGCGTGCCGGATTCGTCGGACGCTCATTGGGCACCACGACCCCAATCGCGGTTGGTCCGAACTCAACTGGCTGGACGAATCGATGGCGCGCCAGAACGAAACCGAGCCCTTCCACGTCGAACTCGCCCGCGCCGAGACCTCGTTCGATTTGTGATCGGGATCCGAGTCGCCGCGGGCATCACGATCGCAGGACGCTCTCTGCCAACGTTCGAAACGCGTCGTCCACGTGCTCCCCGGTCTTGGCGCTCGTGCGGAACGTCGAACATCCGCGATCCTGGAAGGCGACGAGATCCGCATCGTGAACCCGCCAGTCGGCCACCCGGTCCGCCTTGTTGATCACCAGTGCAAAGGGCAGTCGCCCGTTCGCCTCCTCCACTTGCCCGACAAGATCGAGCGCGTCGACGAGTGTTTCCGGTCGCGTGCCGTCCACCACCAGCAGGTATCCCGCCGCGCCCTGGATGTAGGAGGTCGGAACCGCGAACTGCTTCTCGGGACCCGCGACATCCCAGATCATCAGGAGCACTTCCTCCCCGCCGACAGTGAGGAGCTTCTTGTCCACCTTCACACCGATGGTGGTGTGATACTTCTCGGTAAACAGGCTCTGCACGTAGCGCCGCACCAGGCTGGTCTTCCCCACGCCCGGCGTGCCGAGAAGCACCACCTTCTTTTGGATCCGCCCTGCCACAGCAATGCCGCGACCCTAGCCAGTGCCCACTCGCGAAGCAGCCCGTTTTCCTAGCTGAATTCCTTAATCCAATTCTCTGACCGCCCGATCGATCAAATCCCTTGCCACGAAAACTCGGGCCTCTGTTAGCGTGCAAAGCCAAGCCGATGTTCCGCTCAACTTCCTGTCCGTATGGCGCGGGTCGCGCCCGATCCATGGGCGTCTTGTCATGCGTGCTGTTCGGACTTCTCGCCATGGCCAGCCTCAGCGGCGCGAAGGCGGCCGCGCCGCCGTGCGCCCCGCCACCGGGCGGCTTGATGGTCTGGCTTCCGGGAGAAGGCCACGCGCTGGATCGTCAGGGACACCATAGCGCCGTGCTCACCGGCGGGACCCGCTTTGTTCCAGGCAAGGTGGGACAGGCCTTCGCCCTCGACGGCGGCGACGACGCCATCCACCTCGGCCCTTGGTTCCACCTCCAGCAGTTCACCATTGCGTTCTGGGTCCGCGAAGGCGAAAGCCAGGCCGGACCCGCGGCCATCGTGGACGTGAATCACACCGATCGCCGCGGTTTCGTGATCCAGAACTGGGGACTTCCCGCCCACGAGTATTCCTTCGGCGTCGCCGGTGTGGGCGGCACCCCCGCTTTTCGATTGGAACCCGGAATCTGGCGGCATGTCGCC
>CAZYJB010000828.1:0-2672 GCA_964647675.1 uncultured Verrucomicrobiota bacterium
GGGTTCCGATGGACCTTGCGCGCCGGGCCTCGGAGCTGGGCCTGGCGGAGATCGGTGTGTCCGAGCACAACCCGATGCCGCGCGACGATTTCGACGACTGGCGGATGTATCGCTCCAAGGTGGGCGAGTACGTGGCCGGCATCGAGGAGGCGCGCCGCGCATTTCCCCAGGTGACCATCCGCGCGGCGATGGAGGTCGACTATCTGCCCGGGTACGAGGCGTGGATCCGCGAGCTCGCGACCTTGCACGACTGGGACTACTTCATCGGGTCGGTGCATTACCTCGACGGCGGCTGGGATATCGACAACCCCAACCGCCTCGACCAATGGCGGGCGCGGGAGGTCTACGACGTGTGGGCGGCGTATTTCGACCGGCTCACCGCGGCGGCGGCGAGCGGTCTGTTCCAGATCATCGGGCACGCGGATCTCCCCAAGAAGTTCTGCTTCGTTCCCCAGCAGGACTGCACGCCGCTCTACGTCCGTTTCCTGGACGCGGCGGCGGTCAGCGGAACGGCGATCGAGATCAACACCGCAGGCCTGCGCAAGGAATGCCGCGAGATGTATCCGAATCCCGTGATCCTGCGCTTGGCGCGCGAACGCGGCGTGGCGCTGACCTTTGGTTCGGATGCGCACCGGCCGGAAGAGGTCGGCCTGAACTTCCGGGAGGCCGTGGCGCTGGCGCGTTCGGCGGGTTACACCGAGGCGGTTCGGTTCGAGCGCCGGCGGCGCGTGCCGGTGCCACTGGAGTAGGGGAACGGGCCGAGGTGGGACGGCTCCCTTGCCGCCGGGTCGCCTGCGCCCTAGGTTTCTGCCATGGCAGGCACCGTGGAACCCGAGGTCATCCCGGGGGAGAAGACCGGGACCGGGTCCAAGTTGGATTCCGGTTACCTGGTGGTGGTGTGGAATGATCCGGTGAATTTCATGGATTACGTGACGCACGTCTTCATCAAGGTGTTCGGGTGGAGCCGGCAGAAGGCCGAGACGCACATGCTGGAGGTGCACCAGAAGGGGCGCAGCGTGGTGGCCCGCGAAGGGTTCGAGAAGGCGGAGTATTACGTCCACCAGCTTCAGGGCTACCACCTGCAGGCGACCATGGAGAGGGCCGAATGAAGGTGCTGGAGCGCACGGCCGAGCGGCTGGTGCTGGGTCTTGGACCGCAGGAAAAGGTCGTGCTGGAACGCCTGCTCGCCTTCTACCCGCTGGGGCCGGAGCGGGAACCGCTCCTCACCAAGGGCGGCTTCGAACAGGGCGAAGGCGCCCAGGAACTTCTGAAGGAAAGCCTGCGCGAGCAACGGCTCACCTTGTCCGCCTGGCTGCGCAGCCACCTCGAAGAGGGCAACGCGCTGCGCCGAGTGGGATCGTCCTGGAGCCTTTCGCTCGGGCTGGCGGATATCGATCGATTCCTGCGCGTGCTCAACGAACTGCGCGTCGGGGCCTGGATCCGGCTGGGCTGCCCGGAGGAGTTGTTGGAGGAACCCGCCACCACCGCCCCGGGAGAGGCGCCGTTTTTCGTCATTATGACACTGGCCGGGCAGTTCGAGATCCTCCTGATCCACGCCATGGACGGTGGCGGCGACCCGGCCTCGTCGAGTGGCGCACTGGAACCCTGAGCCGGTCTTACGGGCAAGCGTCATGGCCTTCTCCGCCGTCAGACTCGACGAGCGCCTGTGGTTCCCGGACCCGCGCCTCGCGATTTCGCGCGGGCCCTGGGACGGACTGGTCGCCGTGGGGGGCGACATGAGCCCGGAGCGGCTCCTGCTGGCGTATCGCAGCGGCCTTTTCCCCTGGACCGTGAACCCGGTCACCTGGTGGTCACCCGATCCACGCGGCATCTTCGAATTGGGTGCGCTGCACACCGGGCGGACCCTGAAGCGCATGCTGCGGCGGCTACCGTTCCGGGTGACCTTCGACACCGCGTTCGAGGCGGTCGTGCGCGCCTGCGCCGAAGTGCCGCGTCCGGGCGCCTGGATTTCCGAGGAGTTCATTGCGGCGTACTCGGCGCTGCACCGCCTCGGGCACGCGCACAGCATTGAGTGCTGGCGGGATGAGGACCTCGTGGGCGGCGTGTATGGCGTGGTGGTGGGTGGATTGTTCGCGGGCGAATCGATGTTCCACCGCGTGGACAATGCGTCGAAGGTGGCCCTGGTGCATCTCCATGCGCATCTCAAGGCGCGCGGCTTCCAATTGTTCGATGTGCAGATGGTGACGGCGGCCACGGCGGCCATGGGGGCGGTCGAGATCTCGCGCCACGAATACCTGAAGCGATTGCCTGACGCGCTCGCGCGAACCTGTCATTTCGGCGCCCGCGCCGCGGCCGTCCCATGATTGCCGCTGTTCCGGTTTGGCACGCGTGGGCGGTGCTGGTCCTGCTGCTCGCGGTGGTTGCGCTCTTCGCGATCGAGAAACTGCGCGTCGACGTCGTGGCATTGGTTGGGCTCTGCGCGCTGATGGGGCTCGGCGTGCTTTCGCCCGAGGAAGCGTTCGCCGGCTTCGGCACCTCGACCCTGATCATGCTGGCCGCGGTGTTTGTGCTCGGCGGCGCGTTGCAGGAGACCGGGGTGCTCGAAGGGCTCGCGGGCCGCCTGATCCAGTATCTCCCCCGCACGGAGGGATGGCAGGTGCTGGGTCTGATGACCGTCACCGCCGCGCTTTCGGCATTCATGAACAACACCA
>CAZYJB010000829.1:0-2672 GCA_964647675.1 uncultured Verrucomicrobiota bacterium
ACCCGCGGTCAACCTGATCGGCCAGTTCGGCGTGGGCTTCTACTCCGCCTTCATGGTTGCCTCCAAGGTCGAGGTCTTCACCCGCGCGCACGCCGTCGACAGCAGCGGCTGGCACTGGGTGTCGGACGGAGCGGGCGGTTACGACATCGAGCCCGCCGACGACCTGCCGCGTGGCACGCGCATCGTTCTGCACCTGAAGGAGGACGCGAAGCAGTTCGCCGAGAACTGGCAGATCGAATCGATCCTCAAGCGCTACTCCGCCTTCGTCCCCTTCCCCATCAAGGTCAGCGACAAGGTGCTCAACACCGTCCAGGCGCTCTGGGCACGCTCCAAGTCGGAGATCAAGGAGGAGGAGTACAAGGAGTTCTACGAGTTCATCGGCCACGACGCGGAGCCGCCGCTGGCACGCCTGCACTTCACCGCCGACGCGCCGCTCTCGATCCAGGCCCTGTTGTTCGTGCCGGCGAAGAACCTCGAGAGCCTGGGCCTGGGCAAGGCCGAGTCCGAAGTGAACCTCCATTGCCGCAAGGTGCTCATCCAGTCCAAGGCCAAGGGCCTCTTCCCGGAATGGCTGCGCTTCCTCAAGGGCGTCGTCGACTCCGAGGATCTGCCGCTCAACATCTCGCGCGAGACGATGCAGGACAGCGCGCTGCTCGGGAAACTGAACCGCGTCCTGACGGGCCGCTTCCTGAAGTTCCTCGCCGAATTGAGCGAGAAGGAAGCCGCCACCTTCGACAAGGTGTACGCCACGCACAGCCGCTTTCTGAAGGAAGGCGCGATCACCGACTTCGAGCACCGCGACGCGCTGTCGAAGCTGTTGCGTTTCGAATCCACCTTCACCACCCCCGGGCAGTCCACCTCGCTGACCGACTACCTGAAGCGCATGAAGGAGGGGCAGAAGGAGATCTACCACATTCATGCCGCCCACCGTGCCGCCGCCGAGGCGAGTCCATACCTCGAGGGACCGCGCGAGCTCGGATACGAAGTGCTGTTCTCCTTCGAGCCGGTGGACGAGTTCGTGTTCGAGCACCTGCGCGAGTTCGAAGGCAAACCCCTCAAGCCCGCCGAGAAGGCCGAGCTGGCGATCGAGAAGAAGCCCGAGGGCGCCCTCGGCGAGGAGGAGGCGCAGCAGGTCGCAGCATTCGTGAAGGAGACGCTCGGCGCACGGGTTCATGAGGTGCGCACCTCGAAGCGTCTGGTCGGCAGTCCGGCGGTGGTGATCGACGCCGATGAGTTCATGACGTCGTCGATGCGCCGTCTGATGAAAGCCATGAAGCGCGACGACGCCACCCGGGAAGAGCCCGCCAAGCTCAACCTCGAGCTCAACCCCGCCCATGCGGTCGTGATCGGACTCGATCGGTTGCGCCGGCAGGACGCCACGCTGGCCGCCAAGGTGGCCGAGCACCTGTTCGACAGCGCGCGGTTAAGCGCCGGCCTGCTGGACGAGCCGCAGGCGCTTCTCCGCCGGATGAACGAATTGCTCGAGCGCGTCGTCCGCCCGGGCTCCTGAGCCGCCCCCAATGCAAGCTGACGCGGCGGGCGCCCAGTCCCCTCCACGGTCCCGGTTCGTGGAGCGACTGCTCACCGCGCTCACCGCCGGCACGCTCGTGCGTGTCGTCCTCTCTTCGCCTCGGGATGCCGCAGGCGACGTGCGCCGGGAAACCGCGCGCATGGTCGATCTGCGCGATCGACCCGTGCTTTCCGTGGTCAGCCAAGAATCCACGCGTGACGTGACCCGCAACCTCGGCCTCGACGAGGTTGAGGTCTGGCTCACGCGGTCGCTCGGACAACGCTTCGCCGCGGCGCTCCTCGAGACCACCGAATCCGACTGGCAATGGCGGGCCGCGAAGGGCGCCGGCCGTCACGAGCGGCTGGTCCGTCATGCGCCGCGCTCACGTCAGGCCCCCGCGCGCGGGCACGACACGCCGAAGTACGCCGCGCTCGACGATTCCGCGCGCGACTGGCTCGCGGGATTGGGCCTCACCGACGCCGCGGGAGCGCCGCTGCCGTCCCGCCGTCACAAGCATCAGCAGTTGCAGCGCTTCGCCGAACTGCTCGGTCACCTTGTGGACGACGCCGCGTTCGAGTCCTCGGCTCCGGTGCAGGTGGTCGACATGGGCTGTGGTCGCGGTGCCCTGACCTTTGCCGCGTGGCACTACCTGCGACGGCAACGCGGTTTCTCGGCGAAGGTGCGCGGCGTCGAAGCCCAACCGGCGATGGCGGCCGTCGCGCACGCGCTCGCGCAACGGATCGGCGCTGAAGGCCTTGCCTTCGTCCCCGGCACGATCGCCGAGACTCCCCTCGATCACGTGGATATCCTGCTCGCCTTGCACGCGTGCAACACCGCCACGGATGACGCGCTCCTCCGGGGCATCCGATGCGGCGCACGCCTGCTGGTTGTGGCACCCTGTTGCCATCAGGAGGTGCGTCCGCAATTGGACACCGAGGGTTCCCTAGCGCCGCTGTTGCGGCACGGACTCCTCGCCACGCGGTTCTCCGAGTGGCTGACGGACGGCTATCGTGCGCTCGCGTTGGAATGGGCCGGGTACCGCGTCAAGGTCATCGAGTTCGTCGATCCCGAGCACACGCCGCGAAACCTCCTGCTCGCCGCGGTGCGTGAACCGCACCGCCAACCCTTCACCGACGAGGCCCGGCGCGCGCAACTCCTGGAC
>CAZYJB010000830.1:0-2668 GCA_964647675.1 uncultured Verrucomicrobiota bacterium
ACTCCGCAGGGGTGCCGCCGACCCATGTGCCGGCTTCGAGAGGTTCCAGCACGTGCACTGACAACGCCTCAATGGGCAGGTTGGCGCGGCGGCCCGCAGTCGGATCCGCATCGATGGAAGCGGGGTTCAGCCACTCGTAGCGGTCCTGGCCGCCGGGTACACCCACCCCGGCCCTCGGGCAGCCGCCGCAGGCGAAGGCCCGGTCGACCCCGGTGGCCGTCCCGAGCCGCGCCAGGGCTTCGACCCCACAGTTGGCGATCTCGGACTCCGAGAGCAGCAGTGAAGTCATCTCCACCAACCCGCGCAGAAGGTCGTCCCGACGTCGGATGGCCGCATCGGCCTGCATGCGTTCCGTGACGTCGGTCAGGAAATTGAGCGTGGCGGGCGCGCCCTCCCAATGGATCAGCGCGGAGTCCAGTTCGATCCAGCGCACTTCGCCATCGGAACGGATGCTGCGGAAGGTGTAGCGGGTGGGAACGGATTCGCCGTTCAGGCGGCGGCGGTGGCGGTCCAGCACGAGGCCGCGATCGTCGGGATGGATGAAGTCGATCACCGGCCGTTCCACGATCTGATCCTCCGCGCAGTCGAGCATGATACTCGCCTGGCGATTGAAGAACACGATGCGCCCTTGACGCGCCACGAGAATGCCCTGACCCGCATTCTCCACCAGCACGCGGTAGCGCTCCTCGTTCTCGGCCAGACATTGCGTGTGGCTGATCACGAGCGACTCGAGCTTGCGCTGCCGTCGCCTGGTGAGCGTGAGGCCGACGGTCATCAATCCCACGAAACTCAGCATCAGGAACCCGATGCCGCGTACCAGATGGGTTACGTGCTGCTCGAAGATCAGTCCGTCCCGGAACTGGTCCGTCGCAAGTACGGCGGTCCCCAGCGACGCGATGAACAGCGGCGCCAGACGCCACGGAAATTCGCGCCGGGCGCGCCGCGGCGCCGCGGCGCCAGCGTCGGTTCCGGGGGCCTTGGTGAGAGCCGTCTGGGACATACAAACTGGAGTTGGTTCCGATATCCGGACCCATTCGTCCGCAGTGGCTTTCGGCGGAATCGGGCATGAACCTAAGAGCCAGCGACTGGAATCCGCCCGGTGAGGCCTGCGGCCTTGATCGAACCCGCTCGAATGGCGGAACGTCCGGCGCGATACGCGGAATCCATCCGGATTCCGGGTGCTGAGTTCCAGTGGGTCCAAATCGACTCCGAAATTCACCTATGCAACTTCGGAATCCGGGAATCGGCTGGGGGGCGCCCAACGTGCGGTGGTGGCGCGGGTCGGGCGTGCGGCGGATGGTGCTGGCCGCGGTTGCGTGGGTACTGTTGACGCAAGGCGCGGCGCTTCCCGCGGATCGCAAGTCCGTTGCGCCGCCCAACGTTCTGCTGATCATCGCTGATGACCACGGCTGGACCGATTACGGGTTCATGGGGCATCCGCACGTCCGCACGCCGCGATTGGATCGCCTGGCTTCAGAATCGCTCACCTTCACGCGGGGCTATGTGCCGGCGAGTCTGTGTTGTCCGAGCCTGGCATCGATCCTCACAGGATTGCCGCCGCATCGCCATCGCATCGTGTGCAATGATCCGCCGCGTCCGGTCGGGATGGAACGCGCTGCCTTCCCGCGCAGCGCGGCGTTCCGGGAGGGTCGCGAGCGATTGGCGCAGTTGCTCGGGGAAGTGCCCACCCTGCCTCGGGAGCTTGGGAAGGCGGGTTATCGTAGTTTCCAGGCAGGCAAATGGTGGCAGGGACACTTTGCTCGCGGGGGCTTTACGCATGGGATGACCACGGGCGATCCGGATGCAGGAGGCCGGCATGGCGATGCCGGTCTGGGGATCGGACGCCAGACCTTGGAGCCGATCCTCCGGTTCTGGGACGATGCGGCGCGGGAGCAGGCGCCGTGGTTCGTATGGTTCGCGCCCATGATGCCACACGAACCGCACACCCCGCCGCAGCGCCTGGTGGATTACTACCTTGGTGTCACCAACTCGGTCGCCGTGGCCCGGTACTGGGCAATGGTCGAGTGGTTCGACGCAACCTGTGGTGCCCTGCTCGATGAACTCGAGCGCCGCGGTCTCTCGACCAACACCCTCGTGGCCTATGTCGCCGACAACGGGTGGATCACCGATCCAGCCACGGGCCGGTTCGCGCCAAGATCGAAGCAATCGCCCTACGACGGCGGCCTGCGGACGCCGATACTCCTGCGCTGGCGCGGACATTTCGAGCCGCGGCGGGATGATCGGCACGCGGTCAGCAGCCTGGACCTGATGCCCACGCTGCTGCGGGCGGTGGGAAGGTCGGTGCCGGCGGGATTGCCGGGCATTGACCTGCATGACCCGTCGGCCGTGGCGCGACGGGACGCCGTTTTTGGCGCGTGCTTCACGCACGACGGTCAGGACCTCGAGAATCCTTCGAGTGGCCTGCGCTGGCGCTGGGTGGTGGACGGGCGCTGGAAACTGATCATGCCGGCGGCATGGAACGAACCTGCGGGCAAGGGCGAGCTGTTCGACCTGCGAGCCGATCCCTTCGAGACCACGAACCGCGCCGCCGACGAGGATCGGCGCGTGCGCCGGATGCTGCGGCGGCTGGACGACTGGTGGCGACCCACCAATCCGCAAGCGCCGCACTGACGCAGGCAGGCCGGGCGTCGAGGTTTAGTCGGTCGCG
>CAZYJB010000831.1:0-2665 GCA_964647675.1 uncultured Verrucomicrobiota bacterium
GGTCCAGCGGTTGGAGATGGCGACCACGCGCCCCGATTCCATCGGCAGGGCTGGTGAGGTATGGACCACCACCGAGGTGGCACTCTGGCGCGACAGGATGCGGGCGCCGTCCGCGGACAGGGCGGCTCCGATGTTCCGGCCTGCCTCGGAGCGCGGTGGTGGGGTGGAGGCGTCCCAGATCTTGACCTGGCCGAGCTTGTCGCCGGACGCGAGCCATCGGCCATCGGGCGAAAAGGACAGGGCCAGGATTGTGCCGCGATGCCCCTGCCATTCGCCGAGGCGCCGTCCGGTCTCGGCATCGTGAATCCGGACGATCTGGTCCGCGCCCGCGCTGGCCAGTCTCAGGCCGTCGGGCGAGAACGCCACGTGCTCGATCAATCCCCGGTGCGCCTCAATCGACCGGGTCGGAGCGCCGGGGTCGGTTCCAAAGACCCGGAGCGTGCCGGAGTACTCGCCGGCCGCGAGTTGGCGACCGTCCGGGGAAACGTCCACCGCCCGCGCAATGGCCGGAGATTCGACACTCAGGATTCGGGCCGGAGGGTTCATCCGCCAGGCCTCGACCTTCCTCGGGCCGGACAGGACGACCGCGGTCCGTCCATCGGGCGTGATCCGCGCGCGCGCGAACGGACCCGGAATTTCCGGCAGCCGGGTGATCTGGGCGCTCACGCCATCCCAGGCCGCCATGCCATCGTGGAGGATCAGCCGGAGTTCGGTTCCATCCCCGCCCCAAGCCAACGCCACTGGCCGCGCACCGAGATTGGTCAGGGTGGTCGCGAGCCGCGGAGTTGGTTCCAGTTCGAAGTTGAGGATCGTCCCCAACCCGGTGCCAGCGAGCAACCGGGTGCCGTCCGGCGAGAATGCCAGCGACCAGACGAAATCGCCCGCCGGCGCGTGTAACAGCAGACGTCGCGTCGCGAACTCCCAGACCTGCACATCCATCCCGGCCGCGGCGAGATAGCGGCCGTCCGGGGAGAACGCCATGCGCTGCACCTGGGTGTTTTGCGGTTCGAGGGTGGCGGATTCCTCGCTCCGGCAGCGGTCCTGAAAATGCCACCATTCGAACCCGCGCAAGTCGGGATTGCCGGGTTGGGGCAGGTGACGCGCCAGCAACTCGGCGGCGGCGCCGTACTTGCTCTCGGCGATGGCCTGCTGCGCGAGTCGCATATCCGCCGCGTAGAGTTGGGCCAGACCTTGGAGCCGCAGGCGCTCGATGCGTCGCGCCGACACGGTGGAGACCGCCGCGAGGCCGATCAGCAGGACCAGGACGCCGCCCATCGCAGCTGCCAGCGCGGGTTGGCGCCGGCACCAGCGCGCGAACTTTTCCGCGCGACCTGCCGGTCGGGCGACGATCGGATCGCCCGCGACGAACCGGCGCAGTTCCTCCGCGAGTTCCCGCGCGCTGGCATAGCGTCGCGCGGGATCCTTCGCGAGGCACTTGAGGGTGATGACCTGAAGATCGCGAGGGACGGCCTGAACCTTGGGCGGATGGGAGGGGCGACCGTGTTCCCCGCCGACTGCCGGACCTGGTGCCGGCTCCACACTGGAGAGTTCGCTGGCCACGATCTTCTGGAGCAGCGCCGGCAGGCCCTGACCTTCGAAGGGTGGCCGGCCCGCCAGCAGTTCGAAGAGAATCGCGCCGAGGCTGTACACATCGCTGGCCGTCGTGGCCCCGCCTGCACTGCCGGAGGCCAGCTCGGGCGCGAGATAATGCGGTGTGCCGAGCACTCGGCCTGGTCGGGTGACGTTGCCGTCGTGGCGGACGAGCTTGGCCAGACCGAAATCGGCCACGAATGGACGGCCGGTTCCATCGAACAGGATGTTCCCGGGCTTGAGATCGCGATGCAGCACCCCGCGTTCGTGGGCATACTGAACGGCGTCGGCCACGGAGGCAGTGAGTTCGGCGATCTCGTGCCAGCGTCCGGCAAGACTCGACACGCGTTCCGCGAGGCTGCCGCCCGCCGCCAGCTTCATTGAAAACCAAGGCAACTGGTCGTACTCGCCCGTCTCATAGACCGGGAGGATTGCGGGATGGTCCAGCTCGGAGAGCGTGCGGGCTTCGAGTTGGAACCGCTCCCGCAACTCGCGTGACGAGCCCGAGAAGGGCAGGAGCATCTTGATCGCCACGTCGCGCGCGGGCGCGTGTTGGCGGGCGCGATACACGATGCCCATGCCGCCGCGCGCCAGTTCTGCGGTGACCGTGTATCCGGCGATCGGGAGGGCCCACTCTACCGCCGCCGCCCGGCTTCCGTCGTCTGCCCCTTCCTCTTCACGATCCAAGCCCGCCATCAGGCAGACCGGACACAACCCATCCGCGAGACCGAGATCGAGGGTGTCGCCGCATTCGGGGCAGCGGGAGACAGGAAGTGGAACGAGGGGAGCCACGGCGGTATCTCGTTCTTCCCTGATCGCGCGCTCAGGTTTCGGAAGGGCCCTTCGACAGGACCGCGCGCAGGTGCCTGAATTCCTCCTCGACCTCGTGCGGCGTCGTGACGGTACGGCTGATCTCGAGACGCAGTGCCGCGCGGAAGGCCTCGCGCAGCCGATGGATCTCCGTCTTCACCGCGCCGGGATGGAATCCCAGCGCGCGCGCCGCCTCCTCGTAGCTCGGGGGCGCCGAGCGGGCGGTGAGAAAGACTTTGAGCGTGGTATAGACGGGCTCCCGTCC
>CAZYJB010000832.1:0-2655 GCA_964647675.1 uncultured Verrucomicrobiota bacterium
AGGTGGCCCTCCAGAATGTCCGCATTGAGATCCTCGACCTGCCGCGAGCGCACGGCGTTCACGAAGTTCTGGTAGTGGTCCTCGGCGCCTTCCCACCGCTTGAGCTCCTTGCCCGACTTGTCGATGGCGATGGCGCTCGAGTAGTTGGGCACGAGCACGTGGCCGCCTTCACAGTGCACGATCACGCCCACGCCGGCGCCCATGTACTTGTCCATGCCCTTGCCCCAGCCCTCGGTCTGGGCGGCCTTGGTGGCGGGCAGCCCGCGAACCTCGAAGATCAGCGGTGCCTTGGCGTAGGCGTGGTAGACGATCTGCGTATTGGGAGTGTCGCCGTCGTCGACGTAACCCAGCCGGCCGCCCGCGGAGATGATCGCCGGTGAAAGCTCCTTCTCGCCGAGGAACCAGCGCGCAATGTCCATCTGGTGGATGCCCTGATTGCCCAGGTCGCCGTTGCCGGTCTCGAACACCCAATGCCAGTCGTAGTGAAGATTCTTGCGGCGCAGCGGTGACATCGGGGCGGGACCACACCAGAGGTTGTAATCGATGCCTTCGGGAATCGGCTGCGGCCCGTCCACCTTGCCGATGCTCTGCCGCGGCTTGTAGCAGAGTCCTCGCGAAACGAGGATTTTTCCGAGATTGCCGGCCTGGACCCACGCGGCGGCTTCCTTGATGGCCTTGCTGGACCGGCTCTGAGTGCCGGTCTGGACGATGCGCTTGTACTTGCGCGCGGCCTCCACGGCACGGCGCCCCTCCCAAACGTTGTGGGAAACCGGCTTCTCGCAGTAGACGTCCTTGTTGGCCTGGCAGGCCCACACGGTGATCAGCGAATGCCAGTGGTTCGGCGTGGCGGTCGAGATGATGTCGATATCGCGATCGGCGAGGCAGTCGCGGACGTCACGGTAGCCTTTCACGTCCTGGTTCTGGTCCTTGAGTTTGCGCACCGCGCCCTCGAGGACCTTGGCATCGACGTCGCACAACGCCGCGAGGCGCACGCCTGGCGTCTTGAGGAAGCCGTAAATGTGGTCCGCACCGCGGCTTTTGAAGCCGACGACCGCGACGCGCAGGGCGTCGTTGGCGCCTTGAACGCGGCTCCACGAGGCGGCGGAGAGCGCAGCGGTGCCCAGGGCGGTCGTGCGAAGGAAGGAACGACGGGTCTGTCGCAGGTTCATGTCAGGATTCGGTTCAGGGTTGCAGGTGAACGGTGGTCGGGAGGAAACGTGAGGTGCGTGGTTGGGTGGCTGCCGGAGGATGCGGGAGTATCGGTGGCGGCGGAATCCATGGCCAACCCTTTTTCGGGAGTGCGAAGCGGCAGGAGGATCCGGGCACTCAGCGCCGTCGTCCGCTCCGTGCGAAGTCCGCGGCTTCCTCGGCGAGGCTGGTGGTTCCGGCGGTGCCGGCCTCGATCAGAATGCGGTATTGCAACGTGACTTGGTCCCCGGCTTTCACGACGAGGTTGCCGGTGCCGGCGGGTTTCTTTTCGAAGTCATGCACGCCGAAGGGATTGGCCGCGAAGAGGCCGTAGTCGCGCACGTGCCACCAGGTGGGGAAGCGGGGATTCGACGGATGATCGAACAAGACCACCGTCATGGGCGCGCCCTGAACAGGGCCGGTGTAGGCGGTCCACGCGGCACGCTTGCCCCAGGTGTCGCCATCCTTGACTCCGGTGTCCTGGAGGATCGTGCCGGGCGTCTCGCGGGCGTAATGCTTGTTGGGCTTGAGGCGCATGCTCTCGGCCAGTCGCAGCGCCATCGTGCCTTCCTTGGTGTCCCCGAAGGTGACGTCGACCCCTTCGGAGGCCTTGAGTGTGATGGCGTAGTCGATCAGCCGCCTTGCTCCCCGATGCTGAATCACGAGGCGCGTCTCGTCGGTCAGAATGCGTCGGCCGTCGTGGGTCATCCAGAGGTTGGCGGTGCGAATGACGCCCTGGGTGCGGCCACCGCGGGCTTCGAGGATTTCCTCCTGCACCACGCGGCCCTTGGCGGGTCCCTCCGCCCAGAAGTCGATGCCGTTCACGTCGCCGTGGGTGAACCACAGGGAGCGATGGTGCGGGTGATCCTTCTCCTCGTCGGTGGTGTCACCGCGCATCGGGTAGTGGCGTGTGACGGCGAGGCCGCCCTTTGCCAGCACGGGATAAAGGTAGGGCTTCGGAGAATCCGTGAATCGCAGTTCGGTGAACGGCTCGCCATCGATCGCGACAGTGATGCGGTTCAAGTGTTGCTGAACCTGGATGCCATCGTCGGCGCCCAAGGCGGCGTTGGCACCGGTGGTGAGGAGCAGCGCGACGCCGGCCAGCGGGACGACCGCGCGGGCGTAGTTCCGAATGAGCGGGAGCATGGGAAAACGGTGCGGATTCGAGCTCCATCCGGCAACGGGGAATTCGTTCCCGTAGAACCTTTCGTAGCCGCGAGCGTCAGCTCGCGCTGACTGGCTCCCGCGAAAGGGGACGCTGAATCGGTCGAGCGTCGCCTCCACGGCGACGACGGCGATGCCCGTAGCCGCGAGCGTCAGCTCGCGCAGACTGGCTCCCGCGAATCGGGACGCTGAATCGGTCGAGCGTCGCCTCCACGGCGACGACGGCGATGTCCGTAGCCGCGAGCGTACAGCTCGCGCTGACTGGCTCCCGCGAAAGGGGACGCTGAATCGGTCGAGCGTCGC
>CAZYJB010000833.1:0-2653 GCA_964647675.1 uncultured Verrucomicrobiota bacterium
AGCGCGGGCAACGACTTGGAGTCCGGGGTGGGCAACGATTCCTGGGTCCGCTTCAGCCAGGCGATCTGCCAGGCCGAGAGACCGAACTGGTGGCTGTTCATGAAGAACAGTTGGGCCGCTGGCTTCCCCGCTGCACCGCGGACCTCGATGCGGTAATCGCCGTGGGACGCACCGCCGCGGTAGAGCGAGTGGCGTGTCGTTTCGAGCGCGTCGTGGCCTCTCTGGAAATCGTCGAGCTGATCGTGATTGCCCCAGCAGAAGGCCCAAGGGACGTCGAGCTGTGTGAGCTTCGGCAGCACGTGCTCGAGCGATTTCTGACCGCGCCCTCCCGGGTTGTCGTGCCACAGGTCGCCCGTGGCGACGACCAGATCGGGCTTTTGGAGGCGGACATGCGCCAGCCAGTCGCGTTCCGTGGCGCGATCGTTTTCCGTCACCGGCAGCCCCTGGCCTTCCTTCACACCGCCGAAGAAGTGGTTGTCGGTCAGTTGCAGGATGCGGAGCGACTGGCGCTGGCCGAGATCGAGCGTGGCGACTCCGTCCGAGGCGCGTGCGGCGCGCGAGCTGCGTCCGATAACGGGTGGCGCCGCCGCCGCGTTGGCATCGGCATTGGAGTTGGCGGCGCGGGAGGTCGGGTTGAAGGAGAGGGCAGCGAGCGAGCCGAGGGCGAGAGGGGAGGCCTTGAGGAAATCACGACGCGACAGCATGGCGGCGAGTCTGGTCGCGTGTGCTGCGGTGGCAAGCGACGTTCGCGCGGCATGGGGTTCATGCGGTGTGATGACGCCCGGCAGCGGCGCGAGGCAGGCACCGATGTAGCCGTCGGAGAACCGGCTTGAAGCCGGCGCGGATCGGCGCGAGCGTCGCTCCTGCATTGCAGTGCGGCCGTAGCTCAATTGGCTAGAGCTTCTGACTTCGGATCAGAAGGTTGCAGGTTCGAGCCCTGCCGGCCGTACCAACTCAGCTACAACGAGTTGCGACGGTTTCTCCCCTTGAAAATTCCCGCTGAACAGCGGTCTGCTACAGGTTTTGCTACATGTCCGCCCCGACGATTTCGGGGCATGCACCTCACCGCTCCCCGGTGCTCCAGGGGGCTGTCTGGTCGCCGACGGACCTGTTCGTGGATGCTGTTCGTTCGAGGCCCGGTCGGTTGGTCCGGGCGGAAAGGCGGGCAATGGCGAGCATCATCAAACGGGGCGGCATTTGGACGGCACGAATTCGAGTGGGCGGCCGTGATCGGTGGCGGTCGTTGGGCACAGCAGAACGACCGGAAGCCGAGAGGCGAGCGAAGGCCTTGGAGGAAAAGCTGTCAGGCAATCGATGGCTGCGTCAGGAGCTCGATGCACTGCTCGCCCGGGCCGATCAGGATCTCCGCGACGACGAAGTTCCCCTCGTCTGCGAAACGTTGGGTAGGGCCATCGATCGTCTGCTGAAACGGATCCCTGAAGCTGCGCGAACGAACTTCAGTAGGCGACTGTCGCGAGAGCTCGCTGGGGAGCAACAAGCGAAGATCGCCATCGATGAGGCCTGGGCGAGGTGGCTCGCCTCTTCGAATCGTGAGACGGGTTCCAAGGCCCGGACGATCGCAGGCTACAAGGCGATCTGGTCGCGATTTCAGCGGTGGGCAACCCCACGGCAACTTCTGTGGCTACACCAGGTCGGAGAAACCGAGGCTTTGGCCTACTCGGACGACCTCTGGCAGGCCCGCGTCAGCCCCAGGACCTTTACGGCTCACGTGCGCTTCATTCGTTCCGTCTGGGCCACCTTGAGGGTTCCGGCGGGGCTTGACGCTGCGAATCCGTGGGATGCCGTGAAATCCAAGCCCCGCGCTCATGACACCGGTCGGCGCGCCCTGACCCCCGACGAGATCAGACGCGTGATTGCCGCGGCGGACGGCAGCTTGCAGGTGCTTCTACTGACGGGTGCGCTCACTGGCGCCCGACTGGGAGACGTCGTGAACATGCGTTGGCGCGAGATCGATCTCGATCGGGCGGAGTGGTCGCTCGTCCCCATGAAGACCAGTCGCCTTGGAAAGCGCCTGATCTTGCCGCTCCTCGAACCCCTCATTGGAGAGCTTCGAAGAATCCCTGCGGTCGACCGGGCCGAGCATGTGTTTCCCAAGGAGCTTGAGCTCTGGAAGCGGAGCGATTTGACAAAGCAAATCCAGGCACATTTCCTTCGATGCGCGATCGACACGCAGGAGCAGGTCGAAGCGGGTCAGCAGCGGAAGCGGGCGAGAATTATGGTCGGATTCCATTCGCTGCGGCACAGCGCGGCAACGATTTCCGCGAAGAGCGGAGTCAACCTGGGGTTGGTCCAGCAGGCGTTGGGGCATGCCTCAGTGGGGGTGACCATGGGCTACCTCCATGGAGACTCGGAGACCGCCCGCCAAGTTCTCGCGCCCCTCGCTGCGATCTTGCGGACGCCAGATGCAAATTCCGACCCGGAACGCCGAGCCTGATTCAAGTCGTCACCAACCATTGCCATGAGCGCCTGCCGGTTGACCCAATCCGAAGATCGCTGGCCGGACCCAGGCATCTGGGCTCGGGAGCTTATCGAGGCGGCGGATGCCGAGATCGCGGCCAGGGAAGAACCCGCGACCGACGCCCAAGTTCGGGAGATCTGGAGGCTCTGGGGACAGCTTCCTGCCGAATGGTGC
>CAZYJB010000834.1:0-2646 GCA_964647675.1 uncultured Verrucomicrobiota bacterium
CGTCGCCGCGCGCGCGTTTCTCGCGGATGAACATCATCGTTGAGGCGGTGAGGCCCCCGAGCAGCGACAGGAGGACCGCGCCGGCGGCTGTAAAAATGATCCGGTTGCGCCGGATCCACTTCTGGACGCGGTAAGCCGCGCTGGGGGGCCGCGCCGTCACCGCTTCATGGTTCAACCAGCGTCGGAGATCCTGCGCGAGGCCGTTCACAGTCTCGTAACGCCGTGCGCGGTCCTTCTCCAGGCACTTCATCACGATCCAGTCCACGTCCTCCGGAGGGGGCGGCAGGGGTTCGTGTCGAAGGCCGGGGGCTAGATCGTCCGCGGTTGTGGTGCCTGCGACTCCCGAGTTCGTCAGTCTTCTGGCCCTCTCCGAGGGTCGCTCGGGTTCCACCTCGCGAATCGTTCGGCGCATTTCGTCGAAGCCCCGTGCGAGAAGTGCGCGAGTCTCGAAAGGCGTGTGGCCCGTCAGCAATTGATAGAGCAACACCCCGAGGCTGTAGATGTCGGCGCGGGTGTCGATGTCGGAGCCGCCGCCGGCGGCCTGTTCCGGACTCATGTAGGCGGGCGTGCCCACCATCTGGTCGAGGGCCGTGTACAACGTCTGGTCCGTGAGGCGGCCAGCGATGGCTTTGGCAATCCCGAAGTCGATGACCTTCGGCACGGCGACGCGCGAATCCTCGGGCTGGCTGACGAGGATGTTCGACGGCTTAAGATCGCGATGGATGATTCCCTTCTGATGCGCGTGATGGACGGCTTGACAGACGTCCAGAAAGACCTCGACCCGTTGGCGCAGGTCCAGCCGTTGGGTAGCACAAAACTCGGTGATCTTCGTCCCTCGGACCCACTCCATGACGAAGAAGGGCTGGCCGGAATCCGTCGTGCCGGCGTCGAGCACACGCGCGATGTTGGGATGGTCCATCAAGGCCAGAACCTGTCGCTCCGCCTCGAAACGAGCCACGACCTGGCGCGTGTCCATGCCGAGCTTGATCACCTTCAGTGCCACCGTCCGCTTTACCGGCTCATCTTGCTCCGCGAGAAAGACGGCGCCGCATCCGCCTTCGCCAATGCTCTCCACGATACGGTACCGGCCGATCCGCCCGGGGGAGGAAGGCGGTAACTCGAGGGAGCGGGCACCCGCAGGCAAGGCGTGGGCGTCCTCTTCGACGGACGGGGATGCAGCGTCCGCCACGAGCAATGCGTCGACCCGCGCTCGCAAGGCGGCGTCATCCGCGCAAGCCCGGCGGAGGTACGCTTCCCGTGCCGCCGGGTCGCTCAACTCGGCGGCTTCCAGGAAGATGTCGTGCAGCGATGATCGTGGATCAGTCGCCATGGCAGGCGTTCTTCCTCCGATTAGGCAGAAGTTGGCTCATCGAACAATCATGCGAGATATCTTGGCCAAAGCGGCCAGGGTCCGGGTATGACCGACGCTCCGAGTCCAGGAGCGGGAAGTGCACCTTACGCCGCGTCCCGGCTCAGCGCATCGCGCAGCCAGGCCCGTGCGAAGCGCCAGCAGCGGCGCGCGGTGCGCTCGGAGATCCCAAGCGCGAGGGCAGCTTCCACCACTCCCAGTCCACTGAAGAACCGTAGCTTCACCAGTTCGGCGGACCTGGGATCATCTCGCTCCAATTCCGCGAGAACATCGCTCACCCGGAGCAAGACTTCATCCCCCGCACGTTCCGGGATCTCGACATCGTCCAACGCCGTGCGATCCAGCCCACCGCCGTGGCGGCGGGCTTGTTTGCTGCGGGCTCGGTCGATCAGGATGCGCCGCATCGCCTCCGCAGCCGCCCCGAAGAAGTGCGCGCGGTTCTCCCACCGTCCGTGCGCACCTTCCGCGCCTCCGCCTGTGAGCCGCAGCCACGCCTCGTGCACGAGCGCGGTCGGCTGAAGTGTCTGGCCGCCAGATTCGCGCGCCATCTTCGCGGCCGCGAGTTGCCGTAACTCCGCGTAGACGAGGGGTAACAACTCCTCAGCGGAGGGCGGGTCTTTCCACCGCGATGCTTCGAAGATGCGGCCGGATTCTCTCACGCCACGCATCCTATCAGAGTCGACAACGCTTGGCTAGGGATGGCAAAGGGATCAACACCAACGAACAGGGACGCCCGCTGCCGTACTTCGCCGGCATCGCCAAGCTCGGCGTGACCTGGATTTCCGAGCCTTGGGATGTCCGTTCGAAGCCCATCAAGAAGAAGGTCGGCAAGAAGAAGGAGACGGTGGGCTTCAACTACTACGCCCGCGCCGCCGCCATCATCTGCCATGGGCCGGTGGATGGCCTCGACGAGGTCCGCTTCGACGATGACGTGGTGTGGACCGGCCCCGTCGAGAGGGGAGCCTCCGACTCGACCGCAATCACCGTGCCCGACCGAGGCACCATCACCTTCTACTGGGGTACGGCGACGCAGCCCCTCGATGCCAACCTCGCCGCCAGCGGCGTCACGCATCCGGCCTACCGCCGCCAGTGCTACGTGGTCGTGGACCTCTTCCTCGGCGCTAACAAGACCTCGATGCCCAACATGGAGTTCGTCCTGCGAAGGGCTCCGGTGGTTCCGTGGCTGGCAGGCTCGGCCCTGATCGGCCAGGACGCCAACCCGGTCGCGGTCTTCGCGGAGTTGTGGACCTCGGAGGTGTTCGGGCTCGGGCTGCCGG
>CAZYJB010000835.1:0-2642 GCA_964647675.1 uncultured Verrucomicrobiota bacterium
CGGACCTGTACATGACGTCGTGGGACGGCACGCGCACCGTGCAGCTCACGCACACACTGTTCGCGCAGCGGTGGCCGCATCGCCGGCGGCGTGGGAGCGCTCCAATTGGTGAAGGCGAAGGGCGTGCGCCAGATGTGATTGTTCGCGAGTTCGTAAAGCTGGACGCCCATGTTCGGCGGCAGCGTCATCGACCACGGCCAATCGTGCTTGTCCAGGTCGAGCAACGCGCCCTGCTGGCGCGCCCGCTCGGCGACGTTCTTCACGGTCGGCACCCCCAACTCGAAGGGCTCGGTGTGCCCGAGGGCAAACACCGCGCCGAGCGTGTGGCGCTTCCGGCCGATCGAGAAAATCTCCCACTCGGTGTTGCGCGGCCAGATCACGTGGGTGTCGTCCACCGCGATCAATCCGCCGGACACCACTTCCTGCGAGGACTTGTCCCCGGCAGTCGGTGACCGGAACGCCTGAGTCACCCAGTAAGTCAGCGGGAACGCGACGTTCAAATCTTCGGCAAGGAGGAGGTTCGGCAGGTCCTTCAACGGACGATGCACATGCGTGTCGCCCGAGAACCAGCCGCGCTCCGCGAGATGGATCCAGCGCTTCAGGGGTACACGGAGGTTCACCGGTCGATCGGCGATTTCGACGAAGTTCGTGGCCGCCGCGTACTCCCTGCCCCGCTCGACGATCAGCTCGTAGCGCCCCGGCGGCAACGTCGTGGTAAACGGGTGCGCCGACACGGTCGTGTGAAACTCCTCGGCGGAGGGATTGATCCAGTTCCGCTGTCCATAGCGCACGGCGGAACCGTCGGGCGAAGTCGTGTCGACGAACGCCCAGCCGCGATTGGGTTTCCTGACATAAACCCGCGCGGGGATCGGATGGCCGGTGTCGGCATCGATGGCCTCGGCGCGGAGTTCCTGAGTCGCCGGAGCCGCGGTGCGTTTAGCCCGCCAGAACGCCAGCGCGTGCTCCCACGGCCGCAGAACCTCGTCCTTTTGTGCACCCGTGAGCTGTTTGTTGGCGCGCAGGCCCGCCATGCGTTCCTCGCACCACTCGACGAAGAATTGCGCCGAGTGGTGTTGCTGTGGAGCAACCCTGCTTCCGCCAATCTCGACGTAGAACGGCGCCGTGCTGGCGAAGCGGAGCGTGTGTTTCAAGGAGGTGACGGCTCGCACGAGAAACCAGCCGCTCTCGTCGATGACCACCCGCTCGGTCGGCTGAATGATGCGCACCACGCCGTTGTGAACCAGTTCGAGACGTTCGATCGGATCGCGGCTGCTGATTTCTGACTGAAGGTCGAGTATGATGGGATGCGCATCGGCTCGGAACACATGGCCGGGCAGCTGGCCGCTCGCGCGGACTCGCAGCAGCGGACCGTTCGAGACGAACGCGCGCCCGGCCTTCAGACCCGCCAACCATTTTTCCATGGTCGGTTCGCCCTCCAAGTGAACATACGCGCGATTGTATCCGACCGGGTTGGGCAGGACTCCGCTCGCCGAACCGGCCGAGGGCGGGATGCGGATGCCGCAGTTCAGGAGATGATGATGGATTTCCTGCGTCCACCAACCGTTGCCCTGCGGAGACGGCAGTCGCTCGGCGGCGCGCGGCCTGCCCCAGGCCTCGGTTTCCAGCATCCCGTGGCGATAGTGATGGTTGTTCGCGATGCCGATCGAGTCGCCGATCCCGTGCGCGATCCACATCGGCACGTCCCACCAGAACGGCTTCTCGATGTCGATCCAGCCGCCCGCGGCCTTCACCGCCTGCGCGTAACCCAGCGACGACGGGTAATGGGGTCGGCCCGCGGTGATATCGATCGGCTGGCTCAGGCCGAGGAACAGCAGGGCACCGCCGTCCCGTTCGTCCTCCCCGCCAATCCAATGCGCGGCGCGATTGCCGTCGAACGTGATCGTCGTTCGATCCGGCAGAGGCCGGCTCAACCATGGATTGATCCGGTTCCACCAGGAGATGAACTGCCCAAAATGCAGATCCTCCGCGCGCATCAGCAATTCCGCATCGTCGATTGCGCGATGGATATGCATCTCACCCGACCACCAGCCTTCGCTGGCCAGATCGGCGATGCGCTTCAGGGCAACCTCAACCTCCCTTCCCTCCTCGCCCATCTCGACGGCACGGGATTCCGAGGTCCATTCCGGGCCGCGCTCCACCGTTACTGAATAGGCGCCCGAAGGAAGATCGAAGGTGGCCTTCCCACGAGAGGAGAGGTGATTCTGAAAGGCAGGGTGCTTCTCCTTCGATGTCAGCCACGCCTTTCCATCCGACGCGGTCAGGTGAATCCGGGCGGGAACAATCTCGCCCTCGGGAGTTACGCTGGTAATCGAGAGAACTGCGGCGGAAACCGAGAAACTACTCAGGACAATGCCTGCCGCGACGAGGCAAGGCGCACGCGCGAGTATTGGCCTCATGGATTCGGGGACGCTGACAGGGCCGCCATGTCCCGTCACCCGGGAACTGATCCGCGCGCCGTGCAGCCGGTGTGCATGGTTGGACTCCGTTCTGGATTGTCGTGACTCGAACTCGAGGCCTCCTCGTGGTTCCGGATCCCGGAGTCAATCCAGGCCCCCCGCGGAGACAGCCGGCTCGGTCACCGCCAGCCGAAGGGAACGCGGGGAACGCCGGTATGGGTGGAG
>CAZYJB010000836.1:0-2642 GCA_964647675.1 uncultured Verrucomicrobiota bacterium
CGAAGAACACGTCCGGGTCGATGAGACCTCGCCCATGCCGGGCCGGTGGCGTTCCGACTCCTCCCCCTGGGTGCGACCGGTCATGGAGGATTTCGCCAACAACACCATTCGCGACATCGCTGTCCAGTGCGCCGCCCAGAGTGCGAAGACCCAGACCGTCATGAACTGCGCCTGCTGGGCCATCGCCGAAGATCCCGGGCCGGCGATGTGGGTGACAGCGACCAAGGACGAGTTGCGGGACTTCCTCCGCGACCGGCTGACGCCGACCTTCGAAGACTGCCCGCCCGTGAAGGGCCGGATGGCCGAGCCGACCTTGACCGGCTTCGCCTTCGACGGCATGCCGTTCTACGCGGGTTGGTCGGGTTCGAAGGCGCGGTTGCAGTCCAAGCCGATCCGCTGGCTTTTCTGCGACGAGGTCCGCAACTACCCCCCTGGCCGGTTGGAGATGGTGCTCAAACGGACCCGGTCATTCTGGAACTCGCGGCGGTTCCTGATTTCGACCCCCGGCACCAAGGGGGACGCTATGGACACGGCCTTCCGCGCCGGGGACCAGCGCGTCTGGCACTTCGAGTGCCCCGCTTGCCATCACCTCCAACCCCTGAAGTTCGAGCAACTGAAGTGGGAGTCGGACGACACGACGAAGCCCGAGGGCAAGTGGCGCTTCGACGCGCTGGCCTCCACGATCCGCTTCGAGTGCGTCGGCTGCGGGCAACGAATCAAGGACACGCCCGTGGACCGACGATGGATCGAGGCCCACGGGCAATTCGTTCCGCAGAACCCCAACGCTCCGAAGTCGCGGGTGAGTTACACGTGGAACGCTCTCCTGCCGCACTGGATCGAGTGGCGCTCAATCGTGGAGGAGTTCCTCGCCGCCGTGGACGCCATGAGGATCGAGGGCGACATCGAACCGATGTTCACCTTCGTCACCGAGACCCTCGGCGAGCCTTGGGATCTCGAACGCTGGCTGATCACGGGTGACGATTACGTCCAGCAGCGGAAGGCCGAGTACGATTTCGGCGACCCGTGGCCCTTGGAGAAGGTGCGGTTCATCGCGGCCGACCGCCAAGCCCGGGGCGGCGAGCACTATTTCTGGGTGGCACGGGCCTTCGGTGTTGGCGGCGCCAGCCGACTCCTCGGCTACGGCCGATGCAGCAACACGACTGAACTGGAGGAGGTTCGCCGGCAACTGAACGTGCCCGTGGTCAACGCCATGATCGACACCGGCTTCAAGGCCTCGGAGGTCTACCGCTTCTGCATGGCCACGGGCTGGAAGGCGATGAAGGGCGACGACGCCGAGTGGTTCCTGAGCCAGGACCCGCGCTCTGGCAAGACCGTCCGCCGCGTGTGGCGGCGCGTCTTGGTCGATCCAACCCTCGGCGCTCGGCGGTCGCGGGTCCGCCGACACCTCCCCCTCTTCCAGTGGTCAAACCCGAGCCTGAAGGATCATTTGGCCCTGTTCACCCACGGGGTTGTCGGCCAGTGGACCATCCCCCGGAAGACGGGCCGGGATTACGTCGAGCAAATGACGGCTGAGGTGCGCGAGGAACGGGAGGATTCCCGGGGACGGATCAAGGTGCTCTGGGTCCAGAAACGGCGCGACAACCACTACCTGGATTGCGAGCTGATGATCGACGCCGCGGCGGTCATTTCCGGGTGCCTGAAGGCTGGCGCGATGCCCGATCCAGAGGCGGCAAAGGACAACGTTCCCGCTGGGGCGTGACGGCACGTCCACGCCTTGAAGTCCGGATGCTGGTCCGGGCTCTGAAACTCCAACTGCCTGACGGGGCCACCCTCGTCAGCGCCCTGAACGCGCTCGTGACCCAGAAATGGGCCACCAACGTGGTCAACGGGCAGACCATCCTGTCGACCGCGGAGGCCGGCGGGTCGGTCACCTTCACCTTCGAGCGCGCCTACACGCCCGCTGAACTGGCCGTGATGGCGGAGGAGGCTCTCGAATGGGTGAACACCCTCGCCAACCCGGAGAACCCACCCCTGGACGTGGCCCGGTACAGCCGCCTCCACCCCACCTTCCACAAGGCCGTCCTGTGATCCCGATCTTCCGCCGCCTTTTCCCCCCGGCCCCGAGACCGGCCAAGAGAGCGTCGAACGTTCGCCCGCCTCAGCCCGCAGCCGCCGCCCCGGCCGTCACCCCTGTGCGCAACTACTTCGAGGCGCTGAACACCGTCGACCACCGGACCCCGATTCCGGCCACCGGGCTCTACGTCCACCGGCTCTTGTCGAAGTTCAACCGGCTCCAACTGGCCTCGGTCGCCCGCTACCTGTGGGACAACGTCGGGTTGGTCTTCTACGCCACCGACTTGGTTGCCAACTACTCCACCCCAATGGTGCCCCGGGCGGCCACGCTCGACCGGAAGTGGAACGAGGCCGCCAACACGTTCTTCGACGACTGGGTGGAACGTGCCGATTTCACGGGCCGCTTTGACTTCTGGGACCTGCAACGCTTGGGGTCCTTCTACCTCGACACCGACGGCGAGGTCTTCGCCCTCTGGACCGACGAGGCGGGGTTCCCGCAGGTCCAGTTGCTGGAGTCCTGGCGAATCGACAAGCCCACGGTCGCCGACGACCGCATCTTCGACGGTGTCCAACTCGACACGCAGGGCCGGGTCCATGGCTACTGGCTG
>CAZYJB010000837.1:0-2642 GCA_964647675.1 uncultured Verrucomicrobiota bacterium
GGTGGGAGCGACCGAATCCACCAGGGCTTCGACCAGGTTTGAATACAGCGGCGCGTCGCTACCGTAAATCACCCGAGCCTGGGCTTGGATCACCGCCCCGGAAACCGGTGCCTGCGAAGCACGCACGCTGTAGGCCACGGCACCGGATTCGCCAGGGAGCAACAAACCCTGGGGTTGTCCGGTCTGCGAGTTCGTACCGGGCAACGTGAGTCCGGTGTCCGGATCGATCGCGCGGATCAGCCAGGTGGCCAACCGTGTTTCCACATCCACACCGGCGGTCACCTGCACCACGTACCCGAGCGTATCCGAGAAGTCGTACTCTGCCGTCATCGATGCGCGATCCGGCATTGTCAACGTCAGGGTGCCCAGTTGGATGTCGGCGAGGCGGAAGGTGCGCGGATCGAGGTCGGCATCCAGAAACTGCACCACGCGAATCTCGTTTACCGCTTCGGTCGTCGAGGCCTCGGTGGCAAACCGCACCATGTACGGCAAATCCACATCGGTCGGCACCCAGTTCGACGAGCCGTAGCCCGCCGGCCCGCTGACCCGTACCAATCGACTGCGCGAACCGGTAAGCCCGAACAGATCGTCCAGGGTGGATCCTTGGACCGGTCCCGCCGAGTCCTGGGAATCCACCAGTGCCCCTGCCCCAACATGGATGATGAAGGCCTCGAATCGAGTCGCGTGCGACTGGTCGAGATCGAACTGGGCCGCAGTCGGAAGTCCGGCGCCGCCGTAGGCATCCGGCTCGTGACCACTCCACCGCCGCAACTGATTGAAGAACGCCGAGAGATCATCCGAACCACGCAGACCGCTCGCGGCGCTCATGCCCAGCAGGCCCGCGGCCGAGACGGCCACCGATCCGGTGAACTGCGGCGCGAGGCGGATGCCGGGCGGCAGGTCCTCAGCGCGCAACTGACCGCTGCTTGCCAGCGACGCAAGGTAGAAGCTGGTGAAAGCCGCGGCATCCGCCGCCGCGACGCGCAGTCCTTGCGGCGCCGTGTCGTCCGCCAGAATGGCCTGCCGCAGCGATTCTGCCTCGCCGGTCTGATGGGCCACGTACTCCGAGGGAGTCATGGGCGTGACGGTGGCGAAGATATAGAAGTCGAACTCGAGATCCTCCGCTTCGAACTGCTGGAGTTGCTCGAGGAACTTCGGATTCTCACGCAGAATGTCGGTCAATTCCGGATAGACCTCCGCCAGGAATGAGACCGCACCGAAGCCCTGATTGTGCAGGTCGAACACGAATCCCTGGGCAACGAGCGTGCCGTCCAGGTTCAGCACGGGATCCAGTTCCGCCCACGCGACGCCATCCAGCGCCGGTGCGCCGGCCAGGTTGGTGGTGAATCGCAGGCGTTCGCCGATGGACGTTCTTCCGCCGCCCATGGGTTGTCCCGCCAGAAGCGGCTGGTTCCCCAGTCGCGGAACACCGAATGAAACGTGGGCATACGGGGTGTCCACGTTGGTGATGTTCAGGAATCCGGCCTGATAGAGCGCAGGCGACACGCCGGTCAGGGAAATGGCGATCTCCCCCGGGCCGCCCAGGCCGACGGTGATGTCGAGCGGCTTGGCCGGCTCCACGAGGAAGCGATACGGCACGACGGCAACCGAACCGTCCGGGTTCGAAACCTGCACGTCATACAATCCGAGCGCCGCGTTGCGCAGGTCGAACGTCGCCACGATGCGCGTCGCGTCAACCACCTGATAGGTGACCGGCGCAAACTCGGCGAACTGCGGACGAACAAGCTTCAGCGTCGCACGAGGGTCGAACTTGGCACCCCGCACGGTCATGGTCACATACCGCGAATCGCCGCCAGTGTCGGGGGTTACGTCGGTGATCGCAAACGGCAGGACGCGGGCTGTCAGCGTCGCCGCGACATTCGTAAACCGCGGCGGCACTTCCGCGCCGAGCGTGGCGTCCCGGAAGTTCCGCACGCGAAGGTAGTAGAATCCGCCCTCGGTCCGACCCACGAGCGCGATCTGGTCACCCTGCAGCCCGCCTTCGAACGCGGCGTCGTACTGCAGTGAGCTCGGCATCGCCTCATAGCGGACATACAGCTCATTCGCGAGTCCGTCATTCGCGCTGTCGAGGCCGATCCAAAGCGTCTCACCAGCCGGCACCTGGACGCGGAAAAGCAGATCGTCACCGTCCGAGATCCGCGTCGCGAACGGCACCCCGAGCTGGAGCGTGGGCACTGAGACCGCGATGCGATCGGCCGAGGCGGTCGCGTTGTTCACGTTGTTCGCCCCCTCGAAGACGTCGTCGAAGATATCGGTGCGCACGATCACCTGATAATCGTCCGGCAGCGCGACCGGCATGCGTACGCGGGCGCTGAAGGTGTAACTCTCGCCAGGCGCCAGGGTGCGCGGCGCGAAGTCCTGCGTTATGATCAACCGATCGCCCAGGTCCCAGATGGCATCGGTCGACAAGTACGCGCTGTCGGCCCAGCGCCCGGACGCGGGCTCGACGCCGCGGTTCACCACGCGCCAGGAGAAGGTCACCTGCTGACCGGCCATGGCCTGCGTCGGAACGGTGACCACCTCGACTTGGAGGTCGGAAGGCGGCGGGAGCTCGATCAGGAGCGGTACGGCGGTGGCGGAACTGTTGTTGGCCTCGTTGCCGCCCTCGTACACGACGCCCC
>CAZYJB010000838.1:0-2635 GCA_964647675.1 uncultured Verrucomicrobiota bacterium
GATCTCAAGGCCTACGTGGCGAACCTGCGTGCCATGGCGGCGCGTCCGCGCGTGCTGGTCACCGCGGCACCAACCCCGGCGGCGGCGCCGGCCGCGCGTCCGGCCGCCAGGCCAGCGCAGTTCTCGCTGAAGTTCGAGCAATGGGGTGGGGTGACGCGGAAGCCGCTCTCGGCGCTGCGCAAGACCATCGCCGAGCGCATGGTCGCAAGCGCCACCTCACTGCCCACGGTCACTCAGTTTGATGACGTGGACGTCACGGCGCTGGGCGACCTGCGCAAGAAACACGCCGCGGCCTACGAAAAGCGCGGGGCGCGACTGACCCTCACCTCCTTCGTGCTGAAGGCGGTGGCCACGACGCTGCGCAAACATCCGCTGTTCAATGCCAGCCTCGACGACGAGGCGTCCGAGATCGTGTTCAAGGACTACGTGCATCTTGGACTCGCGGTGGACACCGAGGCGGGCCTGCTGGTGCCCGTGATCCGGGACGCCGACAAAAAGGATCTCATCCAATTGTCGAAGGAGGTTCAGGATCTCGCCGTGCGCGCTCGCGACCGCAAGGTCGCGCTGGCGGAGATGCAGGGGGGGACGTTCACCATCTCCAACCAGGGCGGCATCGGGGGCGCTCATTTCACGCCCATCATCAATCAGCCCGAAGTGGCGATCCTCGGACTGGGTCGGAGCGCCGCGAAGCCCGTGGCGCGCGACGGCCAGGTGGTGATCCGGACCCTCATGCCGGTCGCATTGACCTACGATCACCGGTTGATCGACGGCGGTGCGGCGGCGCGGTTCATGGTGGACCTCGTAGCGGCCATCGAAGGCCTCGGCGAGGCGGACGTGAAGTTTCAAGCCTAGTTTTAAGAAGATGGAAACTGCGAAGACCGAGATCGTCGTGATGGGGGGCGGCCCGGGCGGCTACGCCGCTGCGTTCTATGCGGCCGACCTGGGGAAAAAGGTCGTGCTGGTCGAGATGGACCGCCTGGGTGGCGTCTGCCTCAACCGCGGGTGCATTCCCTCGAAAGCACTCCTGCACGCCACGAAAATGATCGCCGAGGCGCGGGATTCCGCGGCCCGCGGCATTTCGTTCGGGGCGCCGACCATCGACCTGGACAAGCTGCGTGCCTGGAAAGGCGGCATCCTCGACAAGCTCACCGGCGGCATCGCCGCGCTGGCCAAGGCGCGCGGGGTGGAGGTGGTGGCGGGGAAAGGCTATTTCGATGATTCGCACACCCTGCGCCTCGAGACGGCGACGGGGCAGCGTTACCTCCAGTTCGAACAGGCCATCGTCGCGGTGGGATCGCTCCCCGCGTTACCGAAGGCGTTCGATCTCGGCAATCCACGCATCATGACCTCGACCGAGGCGCTCGAAGTGCCTGACATCCCCCAGCGTCTGCTGGTGGTCGGCGGTGGCTACATCGGCATGGAACTCGGCACGGTGTACGCGTGGCTCGGCAGCGAGGTGCACATGGTCGAGGCCGCCGAGACGGTGCTCGCCGGGTCCGACCCCGATCTCGCGCGCCCCGTGCTCGGCGCGGCGCAGAAGAAATTCAAGAGCCTGCGGTTCAAGGCCAAGGTGCTCTCGATGTCCACCGTCGGGAAACAGATCAAGGTGGCGGTCGAACACGAGGGCAAGTCCACCGAGGAACTTTTCGATCGCGTGCTGGTCTCCGTTGGACGACGCCCCATCGACGTCGACTTCGGCCTCGACAACACCAAGGTGCAGCGCGACGCAAAGGGATTCATCAAGGTCAACAATTCCCTGCAGACCGACGACCCGTCGATCTACGCAATCGGCGACATCGTGGGCGGCGCGATGCTCGCGCACAAGGCGTCCAAGGAAGCGCGCCTGGCCGTGAACGCCATTATCGGTGATGGCGCGTCGCCGCGGGATTTCGTCATTCCGGCCGTCGTTTTCACCGAGCCGGAACTGGCGTGGTGCGGCATCACCGAAGCCGAGGCCAAGGCCCGCGGGGTGACGGTGGACGTGGTCAAGTTTCCGTGGGGCGCCTCCGGGCGGGCCCTGACCTTCGATCATCCCGATGGCCTGACCAAGCTGATCATCGAGCCCGGCACCGAGAGAATTCTCGGAGTGGGCCTGGTGGGACACGGCGCGGGCGAACTCATCAGCGAGGGCGTGGTCGCGGTCGAGATGGGCGCCACGGTGAGCGATCTCGCGGACTGCGTGCATCCCCACCCGACGCTGTCCGAGACGATCATGGAGGCGGCCGAATTGTATTTCGGTCATGCCACGCACGCCTATCAGCGCCGTCGCGCCGCCCATTAGGTGGGACGGCCAGGAGGGTGCCACGTCCCGGTGGCGCCGCAGGGTGCGGCGAACGGCTGTGGTGATTCTGTGATGGGGCGGCTCGGCGGGGGACGCCGCGCCCCACCTACTGGGTGGGCCGCAAGGTTGACAACACGGTGTACCCACGCCACCACGCGACCAGCGCGGCGCACCAGTTGACGAGCGCGATTCCCAGCCAGATGCCGTGTGGCCCAAGGCCCGCGCCGAAGGCGAGCAACGGGAAGACCACCGCGGGCGCCACCACCTGGCGGGCCACGCCGATCCAGAGCGCGAACAACGGCTGCTTCAGGCCCTGCAGCATGAACACCGTCTGGTAGAGAATCACGTACGCGC
>CAZYJB010000839.1:0-2635 GCA_964647675.1 uncultured Verrucomicrobiota bacterium
CCGCCCCTGGAATCCAAACTCGACGATCGCGCCGCGGAAGGCGCTGTTGATCGCCTGAACGCGGTGACGAAGGATGTCCTGGAACCGGATCAACAGCGGAAACTTCAACCCGCGCCCGCGTGCCTCGCCGAGAATGTCCGTGATGTCGACCTCGGCGCCCTTGTCATGGAGTGGCCGGGCCACCACATGACCTTCGTCGTTCACGTCGAAATAACCGGCGCCCCAGCGGTCGATGTTATAAAGGGATCGGGCAGCCTCGATGCTCCAACCAGGAGCCGCAGAGGAAGGGTCGCTCATTTCCAGATAGACTTCGACGGGTGCAACGCGGCGGCGACTATACGAACCCGGGCCTCGGATGCAATGGGTGCAGCAGGAAAATCTTGAGCCCGTTTTCTCCGCCCGCCGCCTTCCGCCGGAACGGCGCGCCCGGCGGCGGTGTTTCCAACTCCGCCAATAGTCCCGCCGCTGCGGACGCCTGGCCGGCCTGATCGGTTCGACACCTGCCCGCTCAACCCGGGTACCCGCCCGAAATGTAGCTGTGCAGCTGCTCGATCGTCGCGCGCTGCGCGCTCATGATGAAGTTCACCAGATCGCCGATCGAGATGACTCCCACGACGGAGCCGCCATCCAGTACGGGCAGATGGCGGATGCGATTGGCCGTCATCAGCCGGAGGCACTCGGCCACCGGGGTGCCTGGGGTCACCGCCACCACCCGGCCCGAGATGACTTCACGCACCAAGGTCTCCTTCGACGACCGCCCCTGCAGCGCCACCTTCCGGGTGTAGTCGCGCTCGGACATCACCCCCACCACATCGCCATCGTCGATGACGAGCAGCGCGCCGATGTTACGGGACGCCAGTTCCTGAATCGCCTGAAACACGGTCGCGTCCGGAGAGATGGCAAACACTTCCTGCCCTTTCGCCTCGAGGACCGCCGCGACATTGCCGGTGACATCCATGATTCTCCTCCTGTTGCCCAGGCACCCAACCCTCGCCTCAGGCGTCGTCGGACAGGAGCTTCGACGCCGCAGGCGGAACGTGTCCGCACATCTTCCGCCCTTTCGGGCCGGGTGCCACCGGGGATGGCGGCATCTCAGAGGACTCCCGCGGGACCGTCAAGCCGCCAGATGAAACTTCTCGCGCGGCGGGCCGTCGCTCAACGCCTGACTCAGAACTCCGAGGTGCCCGGTTTTCGCGGAAAGGGCCGAATGGCAGGGCGCGTGGAGGGACCCCGCCGCCGCGGGACGGGGATGCTCGGGTCTCGCCGCCGCGGCCATCGCCGCAATCCCTCGCCGCCGCGCTCATCGCCATTTTCAGACCCTCTCAACGGTCGGCCGCCTCGAGCGTTACCACCACCGGGCGATGGTCCGAGGCACGCCCCCAGTCCGGCACCAGCGGGAGAAAGGACTCCGCCTTCACCCATTCGCGCGCGGCATTCGGATGCAGAAGGATATAATCGACGCGGCTGTAGGAATCCTCGACGCCGTAATGGTGGGTCCAGGTCACCGTGCGCGGCTGCCAGCGGGGATTCGGCGAAAAACCCGTGTCACCGTTCCGTTCGGCGGGCCGCGTGTCGATCCAGGAGGTGCCGCTGCGGCCGATCAGGGTGCGGATGGGTTCGGCCTCCTTGGTGTCGTTGAAATCCCCCATCGCCACCGCGTTGGCGCGCGGCGCCGAGGCCAGGCGCGCATCCATCCGGCGCCGAAGCAGTATCGCCTCCTGGCGCCGCATCTCGGCTTCGTCGGCCTCCGGCGTCGTGCGCCGCGATTTCAGATGCGCGACGAAAACGGTCAGCACATATCCGCGGGGTCCCTGGACGTCGGCCTCGAGGAATCCACGGCTGACGCGGAACCGGCGTCCGGAGAGCAGGTAGGAGTCACCGACGTGATCCTCCCGCCGCGTGATGGGCCATCGGCTCAACAACGCCACCTGGATGTGAGGGTCGGGTCCGCGCACCAACGCGTGATGCGTGTACACCAGGCCCAGCGCAGCGAGTCGATTTCTCAGGTCGACCAGCGCCGGTTCGCCACCGATCTCCTGAAGCGCCACGACATCCGCGCCGCAGGCCTTGAGCACCTTCGCGACCTGTTCCCGCGCCTCTTCGCTCTTCGGCACCCGCGTGCCCGCGGCGTCGAGCAGGTAGTTCTCCACGTTGTACGTGGCCAGCCGGAGACGCTCCGCGCGAAGGTCCGCAGACCCCAGGGCCATCACCAGGCCAAGCACGACGAAGAAGGGACTCCGAGCGAACACCGGCACTTGCACCTCCATGCGCGCGCCACGCTAGAGGGTGTCGCGGCAAGCTCAAGGTTTTGCTTCCTGGAAAGACGCTGCTAGCATCGCCCATGACGTTCGACTCCGTCGAGGACGCCACCCGGACCATGCCTCGCTCTGAATCCCCGCGGCCCGAATCGGGCCGCCCCGCCCTGCACGACAAGCAGAGCGAACGTGACCACCGCAATCTGCGCATCGACAAGGTCGGTGTGCGCGGACTGCGCTTTCCCATCCAAATCCGTGACAAAGCCCACGACGTGCAGAACACCGTGGCGACGATCGGGATGTACGTGGACCTGCCGAAGGAGTTCACGGGCACCCACATGAGCCGCTTTATCGAGGTGCTCAATGCACACGGGCGGGTG
>CAZYJB010000840.1:0-2635 GCA_964647675.1 uncultured Verrucomicrobiota bacterium
GCCTCGAGTGGGACTCCATGGCGCGCAAACTGCCGCGCCCAGCGCTCGGCCACCGGACGCGGTGAGGGATGCAGCACCACCATGTCCCGCCAGGTCACCGGTCGACGGCCGCCGGTGGCCGCGTCGGAAACCTGGAGGCCCGCATCGTGCCACGCTTTCAATCGGGCCGCTGCCGCCGCGGCCTGCATTTCCTCGCGGTCCAGATCATCCGATTCGATCGAATCCTCCTCCGGACCCGCGTCGCCCGCGCCGGGTTGGGTCAGGAGCAAGACCTCGACCCGGCCGTCCGGATCTGCGCGCAGCGCACTGCGGGCCTCGGGCGCACCGAACACCAGGCGTGCCTCTTCGTCATACGCCACGCCCCCCACGGCCTCCCGCATCAGGGCCGGAAACCAGGCATTCACGAAATCCAGAATGCGCCCGTGGCTGCGGAAATTCTCCACCAGCGGAATCACGCGGCGATGCGCACCCTCGCGCCAGGCAAAGGCGTAGCTCTGGAAAATTCGCGGATCCGCGCGACGGAACCGGTAAATGCTCTGCTTCACATCCCCGACGAAGAAGCGGTTGGCGCGTTCCCCGTCGCGACTGAGGCAGGCGATGAGCCGGTCCTGCGCCCCGTTGATGTCCTGGTACTCGTCGACCAATACGTGCTCCAGCCGATCGCGCCAGGTTCGCGCCAGCGCCGAGGGCGCCTGGGTGGACGAGTTCCACAGCAGGGCGAGGGCGAATTGTTCGAGGTCGGCGAAGTCCACCACCGCCGCCGCGCGCCGCGCGGCGGCCACACGCGCCGTGAAGCGCTCCACGAGCACCAGCAGCGCAAGCACGTCGGCCCGTGCCAGCACCCAGTCTTCGCTGAGCGGATCCACCGCCGCGCCGGCGTCCGACGTGATCAGTGACTTCACCTCGGCCGCCTCGTCGAACAGGGCTTTCAACGGTTTCTTCCACACCGAGAGCCGGCCCTTCTTGAGACCTTCCGTGCTGCCGGCCCCGACGACTTCGGCGAGGGCCGACCTCAGGACGTCCATCTCTTCGCGGTTCGCAACCCGTGCCGCCAACGCCTCGAGGGCCGGACGCGCCCGCTGAGCGAAGACGTTCGCAGCGTCGCGCTCCAACGCCTCCTCCACCGCAACCCGCCAGGCTGCGGTCCAATCCGCCAGCGCATCGATCAATCCCTCGCGCCAGGCCACGGGCTCCGGGTTCTCGTGCAGCACGCGCTGGCAGGTCAACCACGCCGCCGGATCCGGGAGCGAGCGCGCATGGTCGTGGATGCGCAGGATCAACGTCCGCAACGAACGATCGCCCTCCGCCGCATGGCGCCGCAGAAACGTACGCAGGGGTTCCCCGCCCTCCGTCTCGTCGGCATAGGCCTCGCGCAGGATTCCGTCGAGCACCTGCTGGCGGAGGATGGCCGCCTGCGCGCTGTCCTGCACCGCGAACTGCGGATCCAGGGCCAGCTCATGGAAATGCTCGCGCACCAGGCGCAGGCAGAAGGCGTGCAAGGTGGAGACCCGGGCGGTCTCGAGCAGCGCCAACTGGTCATGGGCCCAGGCCGCCGCCTCCGCGTCCCCATTCCTTCCGTCCAACGCCACCGCTCGGGCCGCGACTTCGAGTTCGAGCGCCATCCCGATTCGGTGCCGCATCTCGGACGCGGCGGCCTCGGTGAACGTCACCACGAGGAGGCGGTCCAGGGATACCCGCGGCGTCCCGCGCAGGACGCGATCCAGCACGCGCGCGACGAGCGTGCTCGTCTTGCCCGCGCCTGCGCCCGCCATGACCAGCACATCGCCGGAGGCGGCAATGGCCGCCTGCTGTTGGGGGGTCGGGGACGGCATGGAACCGACTCAGCGGCCGGAGGTGCCCGGGGCGGCGGGAGTCACGCCAGCAACTCCTTCACCACCCGACTGGGTTCGACGCCGGTCAACCGCTGGTCGAGGCCCTGGAACTTGTAGGTGAAACGCTGATGATCGATGCCGAGGCAGTGCAGGAGCGTGGCGTTGAGATCGTTCACGTGCACCGGGTTCTCGACGATGTTGTAGCTGAAATCGTCGGTCGCCCCGTAGACCGTGCCGCCGCGGATACCCGCGCCCGCGACCCACATGCAGAAGTTGCGCGGATGATGATCGCGCCCGTAATTGTCCTCCGACAGCCGGCCCTGCGAGTAGACCGTGCGCCCGAACTCGCCGCCCCACACAACCAGGGTCGAGTCGAGCAGTCCGCGCTGCTTCAGATCCTGGATCAGCGCGGCGGTCGGTTGATCGGTGTCCTCGCATTGATTCTTCAGGGCCGTGGGCAGGTTGTCGTGCTGATCCCAGCCGCGATGCAGGATCTGCACCGCGCGCACGCCGCGCTCGACGAGGCGCCGCGCCATGATCGCCGAGTGCGCGAAGCTCCCGGACTTCGCCACGTTGGGACCGTACAGCGCCAGGGTGTTGTCCGATTCCTTCGAAAGATCCGTGAGATCCGGCACGCTGGCCTGCATGCGGAAGGCCATTTCGTACTGCGCGATGCGGGTCTGGGTCTCGGGATCGCCGAAGGACTCGTAGGTGCGCTGATTCAGGCGGTTCAACGCGTCGAGCATGACCCGACGGTCCCCGGCCTCCACGCCGGACGGGTTCTGGAGATAGAGGACCGGATC
>CAZYJB010000841.1:0-2631 GCA_964647675.1 uncultured Verrucomicrobiota bacterium
CCCCGCTGAGTCCGCCTTCCAGCGTAATGGCGCACTCGACGAACAGGGCCTCGAACTCTGGTCCGGCTATCTCTCGGGCCTGAACGAAACCCTGGGCTCCGCCGGCCTGGTCACCCATCGCACCGCCCGAGCCACCGGCGAGCGCGCCGAGTTTCTGCAACCCGCACCGACGGATCTCGCGACGTCCGCCCTCGGCGCCTGGTCGGACCTCAGCGCGGTCGAAGCTCATTTCGGCGCGCGGTCGAATTCGCTCGAAACTCTGCTTTCGGCCTCGCAGGTCTACGCCGTGCTCGCGGCCGGCGACCTCACCTCCACCGAACGCTTCTCCGAAGTCGTCGGCGACCCGTCGGCACCTCCCGCCGGCACCACGCCGCCCAACGCCACCACCACGCCGCCCCCATCCCTCGCCGGGGTGCTGCAGTTCGACCTGGGCAGCTCCGATCCCGCACCCGCAGTTCCCGGCCCGGCCCAGGCCATCGGACGCTCGGTTCCCGGCACCAGCACTGGCGACGTGCTGCTCCCCGAAGCTGCCGGCACCTGGAATCACGTCGGTGCCACGGGACTGTCCACGGTGCGGTTCGCCGATGGCGCGACCGCCACCGGGGTCACGATCGGCGTCGGACGCGGGATCTCCTCCACCGACCTCGCCGTGGATTCCACACGCCAGCCGGTCGGTTCCACCTTCGCCCCTGGATCGGAGAACCGCCGCGACGGGGTGTTCAACACGTCGCTGATGGAGGATTCGCTAACCGGCTTGCCTCCGGGTGCCGGTCCCGGCGTTTCGTTCGGCGTGCGCGTGCGCGGCTTGCCGCCGGGCTATTACTACGTGCTCGGCCTGGTCACCTCGGGTCGGCAATCGCTCGGCCGCTATCTCGTGCATGCCGGACCGGCGTCCGTTCCCTCGATCAACCACGACGCGCAACTCCTCCGCCGGCCATCCCCGGGAGACGACACCGTGTTGTGGACGCGCGATCAGAACTTCACCCTCGGCACCGCCGAGATCCCGTCGCCGGGCACCGATCTCCTGGTGGTCTCGGTGCGCCTGCCGACCGTGCCGCCGGTCAGTGCTGAACTGCTCGCCGGCGAACTCGCCGGGCTGCAGATCCTCGCGCCCCGCGTGCGCCTCGGCAGTTTCTCTGCGGACGCACCGCGCATTCCGATCGGCTGCCGCGTGGAGTTGTCGTGGGACACCCGACACGCCCAGCGCCTCATTCTTACCGGCACCGACCAGTCGCGGATCGAGTTCGGCCCGGAGAATTCCACGCACCGATTGCAGCTCGCGCCATCCCGCACCACGACCTACACGCTCACGGTCACCAACCGCAACGGACCCGCGCTCACCTCCAACCTCGTGGTTCGCGTCGATGGAGCGCAGGCCATCCAGAACGGCGTGGTCGAGGCGGTGAAGGAACAGTTCGAGCTCGGCGAGAAGACGCAGGAGCTTCTTTCCGCCGCCGCCGAGTGCGCGCTCCGCGGCGAGGCGGACTGCGAGGTCGACACCGCGGAGGTCTGCGCGCTGATCCAACCGTTCCTCCAGCGTCTGCGCGACACGCTCCTCGACTGCACCGCCGTGACCGCCGGACAGCCGAGTGTCGAAACCCTGGTCGGCACGTTGCGCGACACGCTCAAGGTCGTGCTCGACACCGCGTCGAACCAGGAAACGCTGGCCTGCCCCGGCGTTGGAGACACGGTGGGCGTCGGAGATTTCATCCCCTTCGCCGACTGCGTGCTGCTCGATGTTTACGCGCGCTCCGGCCTCACCAACCGGCTCGTCAACCCGACCAACCGCGTGTTCGGCGTCGACTCCGTGGCGGTACGCGGATTCCAGGTCGCCGAAAGTGTGCGGCTCGTGCAGGCGACGCTGAAACTGGCGGGTGATGCCACCACCCTCGGCAGCGATCTCACCATTCAGGAAGACTGGCTGGTCGCCCACGCCACCAATGTGCTCCGGCGTCTTCGCGAGAACGCTGGCACGGAACTCCTGGCCGCCGATCGACGGGAGAGCGAACTCGCCTCGTTCGTGGAAGGAATTGAGTTCGTCGATCAGGCGCGGCTCTTCGATCCCGAGCGCATTCCCGAACCCGAGATTTCGCTGCGTCGCAACGTGGCCAACGCCCTGCTCGCCAAGGTGCGCGCCAATCTCCAGCAGTACCAGGGCAGCACCTTCGGCCTCTGGCTCACCAACCCGCGTTACTGGGAGCAGGAGGTCGTCCAACTCCGGTACGCCGTCACACTGAACGACCGCCTCCGCGATCCAGGCGTCTCCAACCTCGTGCGCACCGCCGCGCTCGATGTCGCGCACGCCATGAAGGACGGCGCCAACTTCTCCACCGAACTGCGTCCGCACGACGTGCAGACCCTGCGCTTCCTGCAACGGTTCCTGCCGGAGACCGAGTTCGCCGACGCCTACGCGCAGCGCGTGCGCCTGGCGCTCGAGTTCATCGAAGACCAGTTGCCCTTCCCGCCCGCGCCGCTGAGCCTCGAACGCCTGCAACGCTCGGATCGCTTCATCGGCCAGTTGGCGGACCTCCAACTCCTCCTCGGCGAAGCCTCGACGCGCGGAACGACGATCAGCCTGCCGCAGCCCATCCAGCCGCTGATCCTCGCCACCAACGTGCTCGAGATCGCGCG
>CAZYJB010000842.1:0-2626 GCA_964647675.1 uncultured Verrucomicrobiota bacterium
GAGGGATTCGCGGAAAACGTGGTGAACCGTCCCAGGTCGGACACGGTGCGCTCGTAGAGGTAGTGGAGGCGTCGTATCTCCTCGAGAGTGAGGCGATGGCGGACCTGGGACTCGAGGCGGACCAGGAATGCCTCCAGTTCATTCCAATAGGGCCGCTCCTCGTCGATGAAGCGCTGGAGGTCGAGGATCATGGGATCAAAGGCGCTGCTGCCGCTTCAGCTGGACGTAGCGTGATACCGTGGCCGACGCGAGGTCGCCGGCCTGGACGAGGGCGAAGGTGGCCCCAAGCCGACGCAGGCGCGAGGCGAGGGAGCGGAGGGTCTTCCACTGGAAATGCCGCGCGAACTGCCGCGCGATCGTGGGAAGATCGGCTGCGATCCCGCCGTGCAACAGCGGTTCGAGTCCGGGTGTGGCGACCTGGTGGACGAGGACGAGGTGCTGGCGTGCCAGCAGGCGCACGCCGCGTTCGAATTCCTCGGCCACGAGGGGGTCGTCCAGCGCCGTGAGGAAGACGAGCAGGGCACGGCGGCGCAGTCGTTGACGCAGCGTGGACACGAGCTCCGCAAGGTTGGAGCTCGCGCTTTCCGGAGTGAGCGCGTGCAGCGCGTCCTGACAGCGTTGGAAGTGGGCGGCGCCCGAGGCGGCACGGAGGAAGACGGTGGTGCGGCTGCCGAAGGCGACGAACCCGAAACGGTCGCCCTGCCGTTGGGCGGCGAGTCCGAGCATGAGCGCGGCATTCAATCGATACTCGAGCTCGCAGCTGGTCCCTTCGTGCAGGTTCTCGGCGTTGTCCACTGACCGCGCGGCAAGGCGCGAATAGTCGAGGATGACATAGACCTCCTGCGTGCGTTCGAGCTGGAAGAGTTTGGTGACCGGACGCCCGCGTTTGGCGGTGGCCTTCCAATGGATGTCCTCCCAACTGTCGCCGGCGACGTATTCACGCAACTGCTCGAACTCCCGACCCTGACCCAGCATGCGCTCCTGGCGCCAACCGGATGCGGCATGGGGGAGGAAGAGGGCGGCGAGCCGGCGGCGTTCGCCGGAAAGATCCGGGTAGACCCGGAGGCAGGTGTCCAGCCGGGGACTGGCGCGCATATCCCAGAGCTCCCAGGGGGAACGGCGTTCCACGTGACAACGGTCGAGGACGACCGGGCCGCGCTGTCGCGCCTGGCAGGGCCATTCGACGCGAACGTGGGAGGCATCGGCGGGCAGGGCGAGATCGAGCACGTCGTCCGCGGTAATGCGGGAGGCCGGCCACGCGATGCCGACGCGAATCGCGTGGGTGGCCGGCGGCAGGTGTTCGAGGCGCAGGGCAAGGTGCGCGCGGCGTCCGCGCGTCAGTCGATGCGGTCCCTCGATCCCGGCGCGGAGTCGTCCCAGTCCCCGACGGCCGCGTCCGGCATCGAGGGACGCGACGAGCAGCAGCGCGACGAGCACGAGGTACGAGGCCGGCGCGAGTTCGGGAAGCGCCACCGCCATGCCCAGGAGGAGCGGGAGCAACGCGGCGGACACGGCGATCAGGCGTGGCGCGGGTACGGCGGTCACGGGAGACGACAGGCCGCCCGTCGAGGCGACAGCGCGCGGCGCGGGCGCGTCGGGGCGGACGAATTCGCGCGGCGGAGGATGGAGGCCGGCGTCGGGCATGCGCAGGGGAGCGGGTTAGCGGGGGACGGGCACCTGGGTGAGGAGGTTCTGGATCACTTCGCTCACCGTGACTCCCTCGATTTCCACCTCGGGACGAAGGTTCAATCGGTGCGCGAGCACGGGTGCCGCCAACCTGCGCGCGTCGTCGGGCGTGACGAAGTCGCGGCCCTCGATCACCGCGCGCGCGCGGCATCCCAGCAGGAGGGACTGGGTGGCGCGCGGGCCGGCGCCGACGAGGATCGACTCACTGGTCCGCGTGGCGCGCACGAGATCGACGACGTAGGCCAGGGTTTCGTCGCGGATGACGACGCCTTCGAGCGCGGTGCGCAACGCAGGCAGGCCTCCGATGGGGAGCGCCGCCTGGATGGGTTGCGTGGTCAGCACGGATTCCGGTGCGTCGGGTCCGAGGAAACGCCGCGCGAGTCCCAATTCCTCGGCGCGGTCGGGGTAACCCATGTCGATCTTGAGCATGAACCGGTCGCGCTGCGCTTCGGGGAGTGGGTAGGTGCCCTCGTATTCAACCGGGTTCTGGGTGGCGAAGACGGTGAACTCCGACGGCAGCGGATGGGTGTCGCGATCGATGCTGACCTGGCGTTCCTGCATGGCTTGCAGCAGCGCGGACTGCGTTTTGGCCGGGGCGCGGTTGATTTCGTCGGCCAGCAGGAACTGCGTGAAGACGGGGCCGCGCACCAGGGTGAACTCGTGGCGCTGGAGGTTGAACACGTTGGTGCCGGTGATGTCCGCAGGCATGAGGTCCGGCGTGAACTGGATGCGGTTGAACTCGCATCCCAGCACGCGAGCGAGCGTGCGCACGAGCAGCGTCTTGCCGAGGCCGGGAACGCCCTCCACGAGCGCGTGTTGTCCCGAGAGAATGACGACCAGGGCCAGGTCGACGGCGGCGGCCTGGCCAACCATGACGCGAGCCACCTCGGCGCGCGTGGCGCGAAGGGCGGCATGAAGTGGGGCGAGATCCGGAGTCGGG